>JBFFDB010000018.1:0-12602 GCA_041559595.1 Sulfurimonadaceae bacterium | reverse complement strand
TCTAACTCAGGGTATGCTAGGAGAGAGGCGGCATAAAGGTCATTAAGTATTACCGGGTCTGATATACGCTCTATGATGCATGTGGAGTCTAGCTACTCCCATCTCTCAAATGAAGACAAAGAAATATTATCAAAGAGATTTTCTTTAAATGTTTTGCAGACAAGACGCCTATCATATTTAATGTTTGGTGTATAGAGTTCCAAATTAAGTGTTTCCTCTTCAAAAGGCTCAACAATCTCTCCAAAACCTGAAACATTCGCAGAGGGATAATTATAGATAAAAAAAGCTACGTCAGGACCAATAGTACTCCCTATTTTTGCCAGTTCATCACTGCTGAGAATAAGGTTACAAACCTCTTTAAGCAAATGCATAAAGGCTGCCGCATCAGAAGAGCTTCCTCCCAGTCCAGTGTGAGAAGCAATACGTTTAGTGACAACAACCTTATGTTCATAAAAGAAGTCTTCAATGTCAGTATCTGCAGTAAAGGTTTTGAGCGCTTGGTAGGCCTTGTAAATAGTATTAGATTCCATGGGTATGTCATCACACCCCTCGATGGTAAAGCCCTTACATTGACAAGGCACAAAGCTGATGGTGTCATACAACTCTTCTACACGAATAACACGTGAACGTTGAGTGAGGCACCCATCTTTATCTCCAGTGATTTTTAAAAATATGCTTACTTTTGCATGCGCTTTGATACTGTAGACTGAGCCATTTTTTTCTATAGAGGGTTTGCCTGCATTCATGACCTTAGTCTTAGGAAGAATATCAATATCCCAGAACCCAGCCTCATCTCCACCTTCAAAACCACCCATAATTAAAATCCTTCAAGCAGAACATGCCATAGCATCTCGACTTCTTTATCAGTTAAAAAGAGACTAGAACCCGTTGTAAACAGTTCTTGTATCGCTTTAATATCTATAGGAATTGCAAGAATACACTGGGCATGTGCAGGTAAAAAAGCACGTATAAGGCTTATATCGTTTTCTATTGTTTGCTCACAAAAAAAACAGTTCATTTCAGTATGTAGGCGTCCTTCAAAAGAGAGCAGTTTGACATATGACTCTATAGCAATACGTTTAGGGTTTTGAGTCTGCCAGATGCCGGCAGCTTCTTCTAGAAGTTCAAAGTAAAAAGGGTCAAGTTCTTCAGAATCTTGAAGGTGCTTGTGAAAGAGGGCAGTGAATTGTTGCCAGACAAAAAGGCGAGAGCGATCACTTATCCACGGAAAGCCCAAATGGATAACTCCGCGAAGTCTATCTATAGTCGCTTTAACAGATGCCTCTGTTTCAAAGTCAATCTTAAATCCCAGGTTGATCTGTCCATGGCGGGCACCGTAAAAACGATAAAGTGTATATAAGTTATGATGCGTTAAAATAGTAACTATAACATCTTCGTCACGTGCTTTATTGACGTTGATAATATACCCTTGCAAATGCACTCGCTTTTTTTGTAATTTGAGTGAATTTTACACTGCATATATGAATTTCTTCCTTAACCCTCAATAATTTAATTAAGTTTTAATCAGTAATTTTGTAAAATGTACTACCAATTTTCTTAAATATGACAAGTTTGTTTAATATAAGCTTAAAAACAAGAAAGAATTTATAAATTTATGCGAAAGGTCTTGAATTGAATAAAAGATTAACTTCATTTAAAGATAACTGTGGATTTGGTTTAGTTGCTAGCATTAACAACATTCCATCTCATAACTACTTAGAAAATGCTATTACTGCATTAGAGCGTATGATGCACCGTGGTGCCGTAGCGGCTGATGGTAAAACAGGTGATGGTTCTGGACTTCTTATGTCTATGCCAACAAAGTTCATGAAAAAAGTTGCTTTAGAAGCGGGACATGATCTTCCTGAACAATATGCAGTGGCTATGGTGTTTACAAAAGACCTGGCACATTTAGATGTTTTAGAGTCTATGTGTGAAAAGAATGACCTGAAAGTTATTTGGAACCGTACTGTACCTGTTGATACAGATGCTCTTGGTGAACAAGCCCTTGCTTCACTTCCACATATGATTCAAGTCTTTGTACAGCCTAATTCTTTAATCTCTACTAAGCGTTTTGATGCTCTTTTATACCTTTCTCGTAAAGAAACCGAACATGCACTACTTGGAGATAATGACTTTTATATCCCATCTATGTCTTCACGTGTTATCTCGTACAAGGGCCTTGTTATGCCTACGACGATTAAACAGTTCTACGTTGACTTACAAGACAAAGACTTTGAAATCTCATTTTCATTGTTTCACCAACGTTTTTCTACAAACACACTTCCTCAATGGAAGCTTGCACAGCCTTTTAGAGCAGTTGCTCATAATGGTGAGATTAACTCAGTTGAGGCAAACCGTTTTAATGTAGAAGTGAAATCAGAATCTGTTAAATCAGAAGTGTTCTCAGATGAAGAGATCAAAAGAATTCTCCCTATTTTACAAGTGGGTTCTTCGGACTCTGCTTCTGCGGATAACTTTTTCGAGTTCTTACTTGCAAATGGTACAGATTTCTTCAAGGCTGCTCGTTCAGTTATTCCTGCACCATGGCAAAATGCTCCACATATGGACGCAGAGCTTCGTGCTTTTTATGAGTACAATTCAACAGTATTTGAAGCATGGGATGGTCCAGCGGCATTCTCATTAACAGATGGTCGTTATATTGGTTGTGTTCTTGATAGAAATGGTCTTCGTCCTTCTAAGTACATTATCACTAAAGATGGAATGCTTCTGATCTCTTCTGAATATGGTGTTCTGGATATTGATGAAGACAATATCGTTGAACGTAACCGTCTACAATCAGGAGAAATGATTGGACTTGACCTTAAGTATGGAAAAGTACTTAAAGACAAAGATATTAATGACTACCTTAAGGGCACAAACCCTTATATGAAGTGGTTAAATGAGAACATGATCTACCTACAAGAATATGTAGAAGAACAGTATGTAAAACAGTGTGACTATCAAAGAGAAGGTCTGATTACACGTCAGCGTTTCTTTAACTATACGCATGAGATCATCGAGCAAGTCATAGAGCCGATGATGAAAGATGGAAAAGAAGCGGTTGGTTCTATGGGTGATGATACACCTATGGCAGCATTCTCTAAAAAGCAGAGATCATTTTCTGATTTTTTCAAGCAAAAGTTTGCACAGGTAACTAACCCACCAATCGATCCTATTCGCGAAAAAGTGGTTATGTCACTTAACACAGGTTTTGGTGAAGTCCATAATATTTTAGATGATGCTTCTTCACATGCGCATAGACTAAAAGCTATTTCACCTATTATCACAAAAGAAAAACTATCGGTTCTTATGTCATTTGGTGATGAGAGTAGTGCACGTTTTCAAGCATGTTACAAGAACAAGATGTTCTCAACAGCATTTACTTCGAATATGCAAGGTGCATTAGACACCTTAGTCAAGACAATCTCTAAAGCAGTGAATGAAGAGGGAATACGTATTGTTGTTCTTTCAGATCATGAGTTCTCATCAACACATGCAACCATTCCTATGTTAATGGTGGTTGGTCGTTTAAATCAAACATTACTCCATGATGGAAACCGTCATCTTGTCTCTATCGTAGCGAAGACAGGTGAGGTTTATGACTCTCACTCTGCTGCTGCTATGATCGCTTTTGGTGCGTCAGCAGTTGTTCCTTATCTTCTGTTCTCATCAGCAATAGCACGTCTTGAAGAGTCTAAGGCTCTTGAGATGTCATGCCATGATGCAATGAAATCAGTACATACAGCACTTAATGGTGGTCTTTTAAAGATCATGTCAAAAATGGGTATTGCTACGATTGCTTCATATAGAAACTCATCTCTATTTGACATTCTTGGTCTTTCATCTGAGATCTGTCAAGAATGTTTCGCAGATGGTCAGTCACTGATTCCTGGTCTTGGATATGCAGACATTGAAGAGCGCGTTTTAAAAGCACACAAAGAAGCGTTTGAAGAGGACGGCTTTAAGTCTATCTTCCCTCTAACTATTGGTGGTTTTTACAAGTTCTATAATGGTGGAGAATATCATGATTTCGGTCCTGCTGTCATCCACTCTATCCATAAGGTAGTAGAAACAGGTAAGACTGAAGACTTTGAAGAGCTAAAAGGTCTTATTAATAATCGTGGTCAGAAATTTATTCGTGATTTTATGGATATTAAATCAGATAAAAAAGCAATTGATATTTCTGAAGTCGAGCCTAAAGAAGAGATCTTTAAACGTCTTGCGTCTGCTGCGATGAGTCTGGGTTCTATCTCTCCAGAAGCACATGAGTGTATTGCTGAAGCGATGAACACTATCGGCGGTATGTCTAACTCAGGTGAGGGCGGTGAAGATTCTGAGCGTTTCGGAACGATTCGCAACTCTAAGATCAAACAAGTCGCTTCAGGGCGCTTTGGTGTTACTCCAGCTTATCTTCGTTCAGCTGAAGAGATTCAGATTAAAGTAGCGCAAGGTGCTAAGCCGGGTGAGGGTGGTCAACTTCCAGGACATAAGGTCACGGAGCTAATCGCACGTTTACGTCATACGGTTGCTGGTGTTACACTGATTTCACCTCCACCACACCATGATATCTACTCGATTGAAGACCTTGCACAGCTGATTTATGACCTTAAACAGGTTAATCCTAATGCAACGATTACAGTAAAACTTGTATCAACTGCAGGTGTTGGTACGATTGCTGCGGGTGTTGCTAAGGCATACGCTGATAAGATTATTATTTCAGGTGGTGACGGTGGAACCGGTGCGGCTCCACTTACTTCTATTAAATTTGCTGGTAACCCATGGGAACTTGGACTTTCTGAAGCGCATAATGCACTTAAGGTCAACAACCTTCGTGGGCAAGTTCACGTTCAAACAGATGGTGGTCTAAAAACAGGTCTAGATGTTGTTAAAGCAGCACTTCTTGGTGCAGAATCATATGCATTTGGTACAGGTGTACTTACTATTGTCGGATGTAAGATGCTTCGTATCTGTCATGTCAACAAATGTTCAGTAGGTATCGCGACACAAAACGAGAAGTTACGTGGCGATCATTATAAAGGACAGGTAAAGCATGTTATTAACTACTTTACACTTTTAGCTGAAGACATCCGTGCGATCCTAGCAGGTATGGGTTATAAGACAATGGAAGAGATTATCGGACGTTCTGACCTTATGCAAGTTATCGATGATGAGTTCGCTAAGAAATTTGACTTCTCTGAAGTACTTTATCATTGTGATGGTGTAGATACTTGTCAAGTAGAATCAAATGATCCATTTGATCCAAATGACTTTGAAAAAGATGTACTTAAAGAAGTGATGAACTCTATTAAGCACCCTGAACAAAAAGTGACGATTACGCGTGATATTTGTAACCTTAACCGTAGTTTTGGTGCTCGTGTATCAGGTGAGATCGCACAGTATTATGGAGATAAAGGTTTAGCTTCTGATACGATTAAGATCAAGTTAAATGGAACAGCAGGTCAATCATTAGGAGCTTTCTTAATCGATGGTGTTTCTTTATACTTAAATGGCGCGGCAAATGATTATATCGGTAAGGGTATGCTTGGTGGTAAGATCATTATTACTCCACAAAAACAAGGCCCTAACTTTGCAGCAGCAGGTAATACATGTTTATATGGTGCAACAGGCGGTAAGATGTTTGCTTCTGGCGTTGCTGGTGAGCGTTTTGGTGTTCGTAACTCAGGTGCATTGGCAATCGTTGAAGGTACAGGAGATAATGCGTGTGAATATATGACAGGTGGTATCGTAGTTATCCTTGGTAAAACAGGTATTAACTTTGGTGCAGGTATGACAGGTGGTATTGCATTTGTATATGATGAGTCACATGAATTTGGTGAGAACATCAACCGTGAACTTATCGAGATCGAACGTATTGATACAGATGAAGGTGATGAAGCACGTCACTATCTTAAAAAGCTTATTAAAGAGTACGCAAGCGAGACAGGAAGTCAAAGAGCAAAAGATATCTTAGATAACTTCCGCACTGACATTAGAGACTTCTGGCTGGTGCGTCCGAAAAATATGACAAAACTTCCATTAGATATAGAGAAAGGAGACTAATATGAGAGACTTTATCGATACTCAAAGAATTGAGCCAGAAAAGCGTCTAGTCGTTGAACGTGTTAAAGATTTTAATGAAATTTATGAATTTTTTGAAACAAAAGAAGCAGCATCACAAAGTGATCGTTGTATTCAGTGTGGTGATCCATTTTGTCTAAACAAGTGTCCACTGCATAATTACATCCCACAATGGCTAAAAGCGATTGCAGAAAAAGACTTAGAGTTTGCATTTAAACTTTCAAATGAGCCTTCTCCTTTTCCAGAGGTAATGGGTCGTATCTGTCCTCATGATAGACTATGTGAAGGTGACTGTACTTTAAATGATGGACACGGAGCAATTACGATTGGTTCTATTGAGACTTACATCAATGAAGAAGGCTTCAAAAGTGGTTTGAAACCTGACTTTCCAGGTATCACTTCGGATAAGAGAGTAGCTGTTATCGGTTCAGGTCCTGCTGGACTTTCTGTAGCAACTTACCTTCTACGTGCAGGTATTGCAGTAGATATGTATGAAAAAGCAGACCGCGCAGGTGGACTTCTTACGTATGGTATCCCTGGATTTAAACTAGACAAGAAGGTTGTAGATCGTCGTGTAGAAGGTCTAATCGAAGCCGGTCTAAACCTAACACTTAATTGTGAAGTTGGAAAAGACGTTTCATTTGATGATCTTGCTTCTAAACATGATGCTATCTTCATCGGTATCGGTGCAACAAAGGCAAAGGTCGCTGGCATTGATAATGAAAATGCAAAGGGCGTCTTTGCAGCGATGGAGTACCTGACTGGTATCCAGTCAAAGAACTTTGGTCTTGAGTATAACAAAGAGTTGAACTTTAAAGAGAAAAATGTTGTTGTTATTGGTGGTGGTGATACTGCAATGGACTGTGTTCGTACAGCTAAGCGTGAGGGTTCAAAAAGTGTTACCTGTCTTTACCGCCGTGATGCGCACAACATGCCAGGTTCTCAAAAAGAGTATAAGAATGCTTGTGAAGAAGGTGTTGATTTTACTTTCTATGCGGCACCAAAGAAGATCCTTACAAATGACAAGGGTGAGGTTATCGGAATAGAGATGATCAAGACAACACTGGGTCAAAAAGATGAGAGTGGTCGTGCTCGAATGGAAGAGGTCAAAGGCTCTGAGTTCACAGTTAATGCTGATGTGATAGTGATGTCACTTGGTTTTGATCCTGTTAACCCTTCTTATTTTGCAGAAAATGGGATTGAAACAAATTCATGGGGTGGCATTGAACTAAATGAGAACTTTGAAACAAGTACTTCAGGTGTATTTGCTGGTGGAGATTGTTTCCGTGGTGCAGACTTGGTAGTAAGAGCGGCCTATGATGGACGTGAAGCAGCACGCGCAATTATAAAATCATTTAAATAATGCAAGACTTTATACGCGAGACGATCAAGGCCTGTCAAGAGATAGTTGTTATGCTTGAGTCAACCAAAGATGAGTCAGCCTATCTTCCTCAAAAGATAGGAGCTGGTGGCGATTTAAGTGTTGGCCTTGATCTTATGGCAGAAGAGATCTTTATTAAACGTCTTGGCTCTTTTGGGCGTATAAATTCTGAAGAGAGTGGTTTCATTGGTGAGGGTGATGCACTTATCGTGCTTGATCCTATCGATGGAAGCGACAATATGTTGAGCCACTTTCCATACTTTGGTGCATCTATTGCACTGATGATCGATGATGTTTGTAAAATAGGAATCGTGTGTAATTTTGCAAATGGTGATATTTTTATTAAAGATACAAAGCAGTTTCTTCAAGGAAAGCTTCACAGTGCCCATTTTAAACCTGTTGTAAAACATCATACCTCTAAAATAGGCCTCTTTGAAAAAGCTGCTTTATATCCTGAATTAACACAAAAATTAATTCAAAATCATTTGAAATACAGAGCTCCTGGTGCTGTTGCCTTATCATTAGCTTATGCACATTATACTAACTATATGATTTTTTTAGGTAAAATGCGACAATATGACTTAGAAGCAGGTCTTTTTATGTGTGAAGACCTACATGTCTACAAAGATGATGAACATATCATCATCTCCAAAGACAAAGATGTCTTTGAGAGAGTTAAAACAATAATTTTAAAATAATTGGAGAAAATATATGAGTTTATTCGACTTTTTTAGTTCTAAGCCAAACAAGCCACAGCCAAGTAAAAGTGAAGCACCTTCGCACTGGATAAAATGTAAATCTTGTCAAGCATTAATGTACTACAAAGAAGTTGAGAAGCAACATTATGTTTGTCCAAAATGTGGATACCACCTTCGCATTGGTGTGACAGAGCGTATTAATCTTTTATGTGATGAAGGCTCTTTTGTTGAAATGGATGCAAGCCTTCGTCCAATTGATCCACTTAAATTTGTGGATAAGAAGTCGTATAAAAAGCGTATTGAAGAAGCTGAAGCAAAAACAGGTAGGACTTCATCTGTTGTGAGTGGTGAGTGTACGATGAACGGTGTTGCAACTCAACTTGTGATCTTTGACTTCTCGTTTATGGGGGGCTCTTTAGGTTCGGTTGAAGGCGAAAAGATCGTTCGTGCTATTGACCGTGCTATAGCCAAAAAAGAGGGTGTTATCATTGTCTCTGCTTCAGGTGGCGCACGTATGCAAGAGAGTTCATTCTCTCTTATGCAGATGTCAAAAACATCAGCAGCTCTGGCAAAACTTGCTAAAAATGGGCTTCCTTATATCTCTGTTTTAACTGACCCTACGATGGGTGGTGTTTCGGCATCATTTGCAACACTTGGCGATATTATCATCGCAGAGCCAGGTGCTCTTATCGGTTTTGCTGGTCAGCGTGTTATTAAGCAGACTATCGGTTCTGACCTACCTGAAGGTTTTCAACGTGCAGAGTTCTTACTTGAACACGGTGCGGTTGATATGGTAGTGAATCGTAACGAAATGAAAAAGACTATATCTGATCTTCTTTGTATGCTTCAAGATAAAGAGATCCAAGTCTCATAATGGAACTTTACGCGCTTTGCGATCAAGACTCTTTGTCTTCTCGCAACCTCTCCCTCCAAGATTTCATCTCCCTTGCTAAGAAAAACAGTGCTGAGATTATTCAGTATAGAAATAAAAATGCAGATGAAGAGACCATTAAAAAAGCCCTTATTGAAATACGAAAAGATTGGGACGGTTTCTTGATCGTCAATGATAAGTATGAACTGATCTCATTTTGTGATGGTGTTCATATGGGGCAAGAAGATCTTTTAGCAATTAATGAAGATATTGATGAAGCAATAGCTTTTATCCGTTCTTTAATAGGACCAGATAAGCTTCTAGGTATCTCTACTCATAATGAAGAAGAGATTATAAAAGCAAATAATATGGATTTAAACTATATTGGACTTGGTGCATTTAAACAAACTTCAACAAAAGATGTTACAAATATACTCGGTGATAGTTTAGATGTTTTAGCGTCAAAATCGATACATAAAGTAGCTGCGATCGGCGGTGTAAAACTAAGTGATACGTTTAAGAATGTAAGCTATTTAGTTGTGGGTTCAGGACTGTATGAAAGTTAATATCTACTCTATTGCCAAGCCTGAGAAATCACTTTACAGCCCCTTATATAAGGAGCTTGAGAAGATGATTGGAAAGTTTGCTGATATCAGTGATGTGGAAATCTTCAATAAGAAGATACATCAAGCACAGGTGGAAGGGCAGGCCACTGCACAAGCTGCTTATACTCAAGCTTTTGAGCCTTATTTAAGTAAATCTTATAATATAGCACTGCATCCTGATGGAAAATTAATCGATAGTTTTAAGTTTAGTAAGCTTTTAACTGATAGAATTACGATAAATTTTTACATAGGCGGTGCTTATGGTTTTGAAGAGGCATTTTTAAAGAAGTGTGATCAGGTTTTGAGTCTAAGTGAATTGACGATGAGCCACAAGATTGCAAAGGCTGTTCTATTTGAACAGGTCTTTAGAGGATTTGCTATCAATAACAACCATCCGTACCATAAATAAGGATATCAGAGTAATGAGAGAGATGCACGAAAAAGAGTTGGAATATTTCAAAGACACACTTGAAGGTCGTAAAGTTCAAATTGAAAAGAATATCTCTGGGGTTGATAAAGAGATGGACTTGCTACGTGAATTAGAGTTAAACGACGAAGGCGATTATGCTTCTGTAAGTAACGACAATATGGTTGAGAATGCTATTGGCCATCAACAAGAGTTAGAATTATTTGAAATTGACCTTGCATTGGCTAAAATTAAAGATGGTAGTTACGGTGTTTGTGAGATGTGTGAAGAATGCGTTGGTGTTCATCGTCTAAAAGTAAAACCGCATGCTAAATACTGTATCGATTGTAGAGAGATATCAGAAAAGAGCGCAAAATAAGAAACCTAAGGGAAAAACTATGTATTTAAAACGATATACACTCGGAGCATTTACACTAATGCTTTTTGTAGCATGGTATGTTAGTCAGTTCTTAGGATATAATGAACCTGAGTCTATTTCGTTTTTTGGCATTAATCTTCCTCCCTTACCAATCGCTATCTTAGTGATCTTCCCTGTTTTTATTTTATATGTTGCAAGTGTGCTGCATATGACGTATTACTCTCTAAAGAGTTTTTTCCGTCTTCGCAATTATCAAAAAGATTATGGAATGCTTGTTGATATGATTATGGATGAGTTACTACATAAAGAGCATCATTATAATTTTAAGACAGAACCTTACAAGCTTCTAGCTTCTGTACTTGAAAACACTTCTATGAGTGTTGATGAGAACATTGAGTTGACTGAAAATGAAAAGGTCAATAATGTCTTAAAGATACTAAGTGATATAAAAGCTGGGAAGCCAGTTGAACTTAAAAAATTGAACTTAGACCTGGACAACCCTTTGGTGAGACAAAACCAGAAAAACCGTATGATGAACCTTGATCTGAGTGCAGAAGAGATTCTCTCTAAAAGTGAAAACTACACTCAAGATATCGTTGAAAAAGCGTATGCTAATTATGTAGCTGAAGCACCAGTATATGCTATAGAAAAATACCAAAAGTTTATGACTAAAGATGCACTGTTTATTATCCTCGCTCGTATCAATAGTGAAGAACATACACTTGAGATCTCGAATGAAGCACTTCTTCTTCTTATCAAACAAATAGAACTAAGCAAGTCTGATTATATGGCTATCTCTAAAGAGTTGAGTATTCATATGATTCCAGAACAGCGTATCAAACTATTTGAGTCATTAGCATTAGAAAATGAAGATGCAAATGATGCTTACTTCTATACACTATTTGATCTTGAGATGATTGAAAAGGCCAAAGAGTGCCTTGACAGCATTGGAGATGATGATGCGATGAAGTTTAGAGCTTATTTGGCACTCAAAGAATCAGGTCACAACTTTAATATCAACCTTTTTAGTTAACCCTCCAAGAGCCTTTGCTCTTGCCCTTTCTAATCTATATTTATACTCTCTAACGCTACAATTACATTTATATTAACCCTAGGAATTATAATGAGTCTTGAACAAGAACTAATGGCACGTAGTGGATCACAATGCGAACTATGTACTTCAACTGATAACCTGTCTGCTTTAGAAGTATCTCCCTCTGATGGATCTGTGCAAAAGTCTATCTTGGTCTGTGCAACATGTAAAGAACAAGTGCAAGACAAAGACAAGATGGATGCAAACCATTGGCATTGTCTAAACGATAGTATGTGGAGTGAAGTTGACGCCGTTAAAGTTGTTGCTTATCGTATGCTATCTCGTATTGCCTCAGAAGGATGGCCTCAAGACCTCCTGGACATGATGTATCTTGAAGATGATGTCAAAGCTTGGGCAGACGAAGGAATTGAAGCTGAGAACCGTTTACCGACGCGTGACAGTAATGGTACGATCTTGCAAGCAGGCGATTCAGTGAGTGTTATCAAAGACTTAGTCGTAAAGGGTGCAGGTTTTACAGCGAAGCAGGGTACTACAGTGAAGAACATCCATCTTGTTCCTGACAACCATGAACAGATTGAAGGTCGTGTTAACGGTACGAAGATCGTTCTTCTTAGCTGTTATTTAAAGAAGCTATAAAACATAGATATAGGTACTTTAGCTTTTGAGTGAATTATCTTAAGTGAAATCCATCTTTACAGCTTTGTGTTGAGCTAATAATTAACATGGGTCTGAAAGTTATTTCGACCGTACTCTTTAGCTTTATATAATGCTAAATCTGCGTGGCTTAACAGGTTGTCAATGCCTGTATCTGTCGAAGCAACACCAATACTCACCGTTAATATTTCATTAAACGTTGAAAACGAATGCTGAATATGTAGATTACGTATATCAAGAATAATCTTCTCTGCGACTATGGTAGCATGATCGAGTGATGTAAAAGGCAGGATAACAACTATCTCCTCGCCGCCATAACGTGCTAGAAAATCAGTTTTTCTTGGTAAGGTACTGCTGATTTGATTTGCAACCCTATACAAAGCTACATCCCCATTTTCATGGCCATATATGTCATTATATTCTTTAAAATGATCAATATCAATCATAAGAAGCGATAATGGCTTTCCTGACCT
>JBFFDB010000017.1:0-13377 GCA_041559595.1 Sulfurimonadaceae bacterium | reverse complement strand
TAAACAGTCAAAGTTACATTGTTTTTGATTAGGGGAGAGGTCTATGCCTAAAGAAGTGCCAAAACGACGTGATGCAACAGGGCCAAATATAAATTTCATAAGAGATTCTAACTGATTTGTATTTAAAGTATAATATATTAATAGTTTGTGTACAGTAGAAAATATTTGAATTTTGCATTTGGGGAAATATGAAAAGAAATTTAATAGCATTAGTGACTTTTATCATTGTCGTAGGTGGCTTTTTGATTTATCAAGAAGGAACCAAGGTCTTTCCCTTTTATGCACAGTTGAGTCAAGAACGTGTCGGAAGTGAAATAGATCTACAAAATACAGAACAAAAAGAAGCACATTTTGTTGGTGCAGCCAAGTGTCAAGACTGCCATAAAGAAAACCATGAGCAGTGGAGCCATTCAAGACACCCTAAAATGGTCCAGGATATTAAGAAAGACCCTACCGTTGTTGTCGCGGACTTTTTAAAACTTCCTCAAGATGCAAATTTTGCTCTTAGTGACGCTGTGTATACAGTCGGTGGAAAGTTTAAGCAGCGTTATATGATGCGTCATGACATCAATGGTACAGAAGATTATGTCTTGGGAAATTATCAGTGGAATGTCCAAACACAAAAGTGGCAGAAGTTTAAGCCATGGAAGTACTGGTATAAAGATGCCTATCCACATGATAATAATGCCTTGCCAACTTCACGTGCCTGTGACGGATGTCATTTTACAGGGTTTATGTCAACACAAAAGAGAGTTGATGTGGGTATCGCCTGCGAATCATGTCATGGACCTGCGTCTAAACATGTACAAAACCCTAAGTCAAAGGTCTACTTGGCTTCGTTAAACGATCCTATACGTCAAAATGAGGTCTGTCTTCAATGTCATATGCGTAATAGAGATATGCGTTTAAAAGATCATAATATGAGCGATATCTTTGGTGATGCTAGAGATTATCCATTTGGATATGAAGCAGGTAAACCACTGACTCCCTATAAGTTACCGGCACCATTTAAGATGGGGTACGAAACAAAAGAGTTCTATGCCAATGGAGCGGGTAAGAAAAATAGAACGCAAGGAAATGAATTTGTGCATTCTATCAAGGCAAAGCACGGTATTAGTTGTATAAATTGTCATAATCCTCATACGCTTGAGCCAACAGCTCAGAAAAATACAGGAAATGAGCTCTGCATGAAGTGTCATAGCTTTGGTTCGGTTATTGGTCCGCATCAAGATAGTTTGGAACAACACACTCACCATAAAGAAGATTCAAAAGGTTCTTTGTGTGTAGAATGCCATATGCCCAAGACAGGACGTCATACGGGTAAATCTCCCTTAACGGTAAGAAGCCATCTGTTTGGATTTACGACGCCGAATGAAACATTAAAATATGAGATGCCAGCTGAGACAAATGCATGTTTTGCTTGTCATGAAAAAGATAGAACTATGCATACCCTTCAAAAAGACCTTGAAGAGTGGGGAATGGTAGGTTGGGATAAGAGAAATTAGGACCTACGTTTTTTTATCTCTGAGATAATATAGTAAGGTCGAGTAAAGCTTTTTAAACTCTATCGGCTTGGCTAAGTGTTTATTCATACCCATGTATAAAGATTTTTCTACATCTTCTTGCATAACATTGGCACTTAAAGCGATAATGGGGATGTCTGAATCGATTTTTCTAATAGCTTCTGTTGACTGATATCCGTTCATATTTGGCATTTGAATATCCATAAGTATCAATGCATAATTGTTTTGTTTGAACATCTCTAGAGCTATCTTTCCATCCAGCGCAAAGTCAGTTTTTATTTTGGTGTCTTCTAACGCCATCTCTATAATAAGTTGGTTCATCTTATTGTCTTCGGCGACAAGGATCGAAACCTCTTCTATATTAGCTAGTTGCTCTTTTAAAGCATCTATATCATGTTCTAGTTCATCTTCCGTTTCTTCTTGATGTAATGAAACTTCTAGTGGGATTTGAAAGGCAAAGGTACTTCCTACACCATACTCACTTTCAACCCATACTTTTCCGCCCATTAATTCAACAAGATTTTTTGTAATGGCCAAGCCAAGACCCGTTCCACCATACTTTCTACTTGTACTCATATCTGCTTGTTGAAACTCTTTAAACAGTCCTTGTATGTCTTCTTCTTTGAGACCAATGCCCGTGTCTTTAATCTCAAATTGTATGAGCTGTTTGTCTAGCTGCTTAATCCCTAGGTTGACACTTCCTTTTGAAGTAAACTTAATAGCGTTACTGAGTAAGTTCGTGAGTACTTGAGATATTCGTAAAGAATCCCCAATAAAATTAAAATTTGATAAGTTGATATAATCAACATTGAGGTGAATACCTTGTGTTTCTACTTTAGAGGAAAGTATATCGGTAATATTGTGAATAGTCTCTTTTAGATCAAAAGGTGATTTTTCAATTGGCATCTTCCCGGATTCAATTTTTGAAATATCTAAGATATCATTGATAACACCAAGTAATATATGCGAAGAAGATTCTATCTTTGTTAGAAGATCTTTTTGATTCTCATTCAGATCTGTTTTCAGAACAAGATGCGTTAAACCAATGACACCGCCTAAGGGAGTACGGATTTCATGTGACATGTTTGACAGAAACATGCTCTTGAACTCTAAGGCTTCTTGTGTTTTTTGTTTTTCTAATTCAAGTTCTTTTTTATCAGTTATATTTTCTCGGTAGGCATCATATCCAAGTATCTTTCCCTTATCATCACAGTCAACGGTAATGATAACCTTATCCCAATATGAGCTTGCGTCCTTACGAATATTTTTAATCTCCCCTTCCCAAGTCTGTTTTTTTGAGATAGTATTCCATAAATCAGCAAAGACTTCTTTTTTCATATCTGGGTGTCTAAAGATATTATGGTTTTGACCAATAAGTTCACCCTTGCTATATCCACTAAGCTCGAGCAAAGCTGTACTGACATGGGTTATTCTTCCGCTCTTATCAGTTCGAGAGTAGATGACAGCCTTGTCTAGTGTCTTGTTTATTTTTTTAATTTCTTCATCTTTTTTCAGATTGGATTGATAAGATTGATAGAAGTAGTAGCTTAAAGAGGTAATCAAAAAGAGAAGAAATCCAAGTCCAAGTTGTTGATAAACTATCTTATCTTCAAGTGTCTTTATTCTATTAAGTAGAGCTGTTTCCAAGAGTCGAGTAGATTCGTCATTAAGTTCAAAAGAGAGGCTCAAAACCTGATAGGTTGTAAAGAGATAATTCTCAAGCTCTTTTTCATCTTTTTCCCAGTTGTTCAATGAATATGTATACAGCTTTAACTTATCTCTAGTAACTTTAATATTTGAGATAAGTGAAGCTAGTTTTGCTGTTTCGGGATAAGGTTTTAGAAGAGAAATAATCCCATCAAGTTCATTTAGACTAAGTTTAATAAGTTTGTTCTGTTCTGTGAAAAGTTTCTTTTGAGTATCGCTAAATGTGTTGTTATGTGCAAACTCTTCTATCTTATTATGAACGATAATAAGACTGATAAGATATTCAGGTAAATAATGTGTTATCAGAGTACCTAAAAAGTAAAGTTTTCTATCTTCTTCAAACAGAAGTTGTGAAGTGTCACCGACTCTATAGTTTTCATGGTTAAGGTAGTCTAAAAATTCGTAATATTCGTCATCAGCGAATTGAATATTACTTAGAAGCTCTAGTCTATCTTGAAGCTCTTTATTCGCAAATTGGGGATGTTCTTTTAGCAAGTGATATATGTTTTTAATATCTTTTATCATATCGCGCTTCAAGATATCTTGAGCCTCTTTGTCTTCATTAATCTCTAGACTCTCCTTGTATAAGGAAAGGCTGATACTAAGCTTGTGTATCCCTTTGAGGTAATCTACACCTGCTAATTCACTTTGCGTAAGGTTAAGCTGCTTGAGCTCGCGAGAATTAGTATTAATAAATAGAGTGAAAATGAGTCCGATGAGAATGAGGTAAACAAAGATAAATTGTGATAGTTTTTTCATCTCATAAGAATACCATACTTTGTCGAAAACGATAAAGTAATGAGAGGTATTCTATAAAATGCAATTAAGGAGAATACTTTAGGCTTGCTAAAGAGTTATTTCTTAGATACTCTTTGACATTCACTAACGAAGTGTTTTGCATTTGCAACAGGTACATCAGGTAATATACCATGCCCTAGATTAAAGATGTGACGTGAAGTTCCCATCACTTTTTGGATATCTTCAACACTTTTAGTTGTCTCTTCTTGGCTATAAAGTCTACAGGGTTCCATATTTCCTTGAAGAACATACTTGTCGCCAAGCTTTTCTTTTGCAAGTTCCATAGGTGTTGCCCAATCTACTCCAAATACGTCAAAGTTCCCATAAACCTTATCTAGGAATGACGGAATGCCTTTTGGAAACATAATAATAGGAATATGTGGATACTTACTTTTTAGATAGTCTGAAATCTCAACCATATATTTCCATGAGAACTCGTCATATTTAGAAGGTTCGATCGCTGCCGCCCATGAGTCAAATATCTGAACAACATCGATACCTGCTTCGATCTGTTTTTCCATATACAGTTTTACAACCTCAGTCACCTTTGCAAGGATCTTATGCAGAAGTTTAGGATTAGAATACATCATCTTCTTACAGATATTATACGTCTTCGTACCTTGTCCTTCGATCATATAGGTTGCAAGCGTCCATGGCGCACCCGTAAAACCGATAAGTGCCTTATCATCCGCTAGTTCTTGCTTGATAAGTTTGATAGTGTCAAAAACGTAAGTCAGTTTTGAAGCTGCTTCATCTCCGCCGATAAGTCTGTCAATATCTGCTTCACATGTAATTGGGTCAGAAAACTTAGGCCCTTCACCTTTTACAAAAGACAGATCCATTCCCATCTCATCGGGGATAACAAGAATGTCAGAAAATAAGATAGCTGCATCAACACCAACAATATCAATTGGCTGAAGTGTTACTTCACAGGCTTTTTTAGGATCATGACATAGATTTAAAAAGTTGCCAGCTTCTGCACGTACTGCCATGTATTCAGGAAGGTAACGTCCTGCTTGACGCATCATCCATACGGGAGTGTATGGTGTTTCTTTGCCAAAACAGGCATCTACAAAAATTTTATTTGACATATATGTTTCCCTTAGTTCTTAATGTTTTTTACCGACTTTTCCTAAAAAGAAAAGTCCAACGGCTACAGCAGTAATAGATAATGCAAAATAAAGCATATCTAAGGCGCCATGATATTCTGTATGACCAACTTTTTGGAAAAAACCTACGACTAAGACCATCACGATAACCTTAGAGATCTTATCTTTTAGTTGGTCTAATGAATGAATAGATAGTATTTTATTTTCACCTTCTGTACCTTCTCTGGCTACATCAATATCAGAGATAAAAAGTTCATAAAGACCAAATGAAAAAAGAAGCATAACAACACCGATAAGGTATAGATCAACCGCGCCGATAATGCCGCCAACAACATCTTCATGAAAGTTTTGTGGGTGGGCATGGCTTGTATATGTTGTTAAAACATATTTTGCAGTTTCAAAGATATCAACACTTGCAACTGCAAATAAAATAATCGCACCTAAAAGACCAAAAATAACAGCCAGTAAGACCATGAAACGTGAACCCCACAGCGTACTTTCAAATAATTTTTCCATAAATTATCCTTCTTGTTGTTCTACCCATTTTTGGGCAATTCTTACAGCATTGGTCGCAGCACCAACACGAAGGTTGTCTGCAACGATAAACATATTAAGTACATTCTTTCTGTAAAGGTCATTTCGAATACGACCTACAAAGGTTTCGTTTTTATCGACACAAGCTGCTGGCATTGGATATACACTATCAGCTGGATCATCTAAGATAATAATGTTTGGTGCTTTGGAAAGAAGTTCTCTTGCTTCATTCGCATCCACATCTGCATCAAAGGTCAATGTCAATGATTCTGCGTGACCACGTAAAGTTGGTACGCGAACACAGGTCGCAGAAACCTCCACATGCTTTCCAAGAATCTTAACGGTTTCATTCACCATCTTCATCTCTTCTTTAGTGTATCCATTTTCCATAAATACATCGATTTGAGGGATGACATTAAGTGCGATCTGATGTGGAAAAGCTTTGTGCTCCGAGTCATCTAGTTTAAACTGGAAAAAGTCTTGCATCTGAGTAACAAGTTCTTCCATGGCAAGTTTTCCACCGCCTGAGGTTGCTTGATAAGTAGAAACATCAACACGTAGTAGATCATAGGCATCGTCAAGAGGCTTTAATGCTTGTACCATTTGAATAGTTGAACAGTTTGGATTAGCAATAATGCCAGTTGTCTTCCATTCGGCTATCTCTTGAGGGTTGACTTCAGGAACAACCAAAGGCACATCCTCATTCATTCTGAAATGGCTTGTGTTATCAATAACAACTGCACCTGCTTCAGCAGCAAAAGAAGCATACTTTTCAGAGATAGAACCACCTGCTGAAAATAGAGCAATCTCAATTTCTTCTTCTTTAAAAACAGTTTCTGTAAGCTCTTTAATCACAAGGTCATGCCCATTAAAGTTAACTGTGTTTCCTGCTGAACGTTCACTTGCTAGAGGAACAATCTTATTGTAAGGAAAGTCAATCTCTTCAAAGATACGAAAGATCTCTTCTCCAACAGCTCCGGTGGCACCTACTATGGCTACATTATATTTTTTCAATCTTTTTTCCTCTCTAAGAATTTATTTTATATTGTTGAATTTTTTTCTCTAAAACACTCTTACTCATACTCAGCATCTTGGCACTTTTATCTAAGTCCATTTCGCACGAAGTCAAGACCTCTTCTATAAGCTCTTTCTCCATATTCGAGATACTTTTTTCTTTTTGACGACTATCTAAAAAAAGTTCATCTACAGAGATAGATGTGCCTTCACTTAAGATAGTAGCACGCTCTACTACAGAGACAAGCTCACGTACATTTCCTGGCCAATTGTACGAGAGCAGGGCCTCTTGTGCTTGTTCATTGAACTGCTTAGCTTCAAAGCTGTATTTTTCACAATTATCACTCAAGACCTTAGACGCGATATCTAAGATCTCTTCCTTACGTTCTCGTAAAGGCGGAATAGAAACAGGGATTGTATTAAGTCTATAATATAGATCTTCTCTAAACTCACCCTCATCTATATGTTTATGAAGATTGGCATTCGTTGCTGAGATAATACGCACATCGATCTTAGTGGTTTTTTGTGAACCTAAACGCTGTACTTCTCGCTCTTGGAGTACACGAAGAAGTTTAGCTTGAACACCATAAGGCATCTCACCAATTTCATCTAAGAACAGTGTTCCACCGTCGGCGAGTTCAAATTGACCTGGTTTAGCTTGTACTGCATCAGTAAAGGCACCTTTTTCAAAGCCAAAAAGTTCACTCTCGATTAGGTTTTCTGGAATAGCGGCCATATTAATAGCGATAAAAGGTTTTTTACTTCGAGGTGAAGCATCATGGATAAACTTAGAAAAGACTTCCTTACCTACACCACTCTCACCTGTTAACAAGATAGATGCATCCGTTTTAGCTGCTTTTTCTGCCATTTTTACAGCTTTTTCAAGTGCTGGCGAGTTAGCTGCAAAAGAAGAAGTCGAACACTGTTTTTTAGCTTTTTTAGTCGCTGATTTTTTAACGATTTCTTGTATCTTATGAGAGCGTTTTATTGCTTTGACAAGTGTTTCTATTTCAAAAGGTTTAAGTAAAAAGTCTTTAACACCTAGCTGAATAGAATCTATCGCTTTTTGCAAGGTTGCATTACCCGTCATTATAATAACTTCATATTTTCCATCAAGTACCTTAACAAACTCTATTCCATCCATACCGGGCATATTGATGTCAGTTACTATAAGTTCAAAACTATCATCTAGTTTAGGCAGTGCATCTTTAGCACTTTTAAAACTAACAATTTCAAATTCATCATAGTCTCCCATAGCAATTTCTAGGGATTTACGCATATTTATATCGTCTTCAACAATCGCTATTTTCACGAAATTCCTTTACTATTAGAGTTGATTAACTATGAGGTTAAATAAGCATACTTTGTATAAGTGAAGCTTTTGTTAAAGAAAATATAGCATATTTAATGTGTAATTAATCGCGTGATTGTAGCGTAGTCATCATTAAAGTCGACTGTTATGTAGGTAGGTGGAAGTGTGAGGAAGATGATTGAAGAACTTTTTAGATTATTGGTTTTTTCATATGCACGAGTGTGTACTGGGCTTTTCATCAAGAACTCAAGGACTTCATCTTTATGAATATGGATTATTTTTTCTAAGTCTTGCTCTTTAGATGAGTAAATTTTTAAACTCTCTTTAGGGCTAGAAGAGATATGTTTCATTGCCTTGGACAGATGAAAAGACTCAGAAATAACTATCGTGTTTTTTATTTCAGCACGATAGCTTAAGATGTAGGTTTGTGAGGCATTAAGCCATGTCGTAAATAGAAGTAATACAAATGGACGTGGCAGATCTCTTAATAAAGAGAACACTACCATCCTTTTCATATTTTATTTTGGCCTAACGAGAAGCTAAAATTGATTGCCATTGCTCAGGATTGATAACAAGTTCCATCTCAACTTCACATAAGCCATCTTTGAAAACTGTCTCGATTAGTTCAGCTTCAGCGATAACAGCGTCAACAAAAGTACGTACTTCTGTACGCATTACCATCATGTTCTTAATCTTATCTTGACCTTCAATTCTAACACCCTTGATTTTTTCAGCTAGTAATCTATATGCATCAGCAATTGCTGCACGTTTTGCAAGTGCATAGGCTTGAGCTGGAGACGATGTCATAGTCGGTGCAACACCTTGACCAACAACATTGATACGTATTGCTTTGTAGCTTTTTGACAGTTGTTTAGTTGGCTTTTTTATATCTTGTGGACATGCCTTTGGATCTGCTTCCTCTTTTAAAGCAGGAGCTGGAGTAGGAGTGACAACAACGGGTGTTACAACGATAGGTTGAACGACAACAGGCTCAACAGTTTTAAGTGTAGTTGGAGCTTCTGGTGTATTTTTTGGAGCTTCTTCTGCTGATAATAAAGCAGATAATAGTGCGCTTAATAAAAGAGCTTTGTGCATAGGGTATCCTTACATCTTATTAATATAAGAAATACTAAAGCAATGTTTGTTCCATGTTAGAGGATATAGGGGAGAAAGAAGAGGAAGACCTATTCTTTCGTGGGGAAATGAAGCTTATTCGTCTTCAGTGCTTTCTTCATCATCATCTAGCTCTGGCTCTTTTTTTGCACAGCGAGAGATACTGATAACATCATCACCTTTGATGATAAATACACCAGATGTATTACGTCCAGATTTAGAGATACTTTGCATATCTACACGGATCATCTTACCAGTCTTAGTCAAGGCCATCATGTCCATAGTCTCATCAACCATTAAACATCCAACAACACTGTTACCTGTTTTACTGTTTAGTTTCATAGCAATTACACCTGAACCTGCACGGTTCGTTAGGCGGTATTCTTCAGCAGTTGTACGTTTACCGATACCTTTTTCACTTACAGTTAGGATCTCTTGTTCATCATTGTCAATAACATTTGCATCAATTACGATGTCATCTTCATGTTTAAACTTAATACCTCTAACACCACGAGTCGTACGACCTTGGTCTCGAGTTTTCCCAATCTCAAATTTAATACATTGCGCTTTCTTAGTCAGGATAAATAAGAACTGAGTGTCTTTAGTAGATATCTTAGCAGTCACAAGAACGTCATCATCATCAAGAACAATAGCACGTACACCGTTTGAGCGAACATTTGAGAATTCACTTAGGTTTGTACGTTTAACGATACCTTGTTGCGTAAAGAACACTAGAGAGTTTTCTTCACTAAAGTCAGTGGTAGGGATAATTGATTGAATCTCTTCATCTTGAACAAGATTAATAAGGTTAACAATAGCTTTACCCTTAGCTGTACGTGAGCCTTCAGGAATTCTATAAACCTTTAACCAGTGAAGCTGTCCACGGTTAGTGACGATTAGAAGTGTGTCATGCGTATTACATGTAAAGAAACTTTCTATAAAGTCATCATCATAAGTGGTTACAGCAATCTTGCCTTTACCACCACGATTTTGTTTTTCATATTGAGCTAATGGAACACGCTTGATATAACCACGGTGAGTAATCGTTACGACCATTGGTTCATTTGGAATAAGGTCTTCAATATCAATATCATCATAATTGTCAACAATATCAGTAAGACGAGGTGTCGTTAATGCTGCTTGAGCTTCTACCAATTCTTCTTTAATAATGTTTTGAAGTACTTCTTCACTTTTTAGAATAGACTCTAGGTATTCAATTAGTGCATGTAGTTCACGTAACTCATTTTCAATCTTTTCAATTTCAAGACCTGTTAGACGACCAAGTCTCATAGCAACAATGCTTGAAGCTTGAATCACAGAAAAGTCAAATTGGCTTACAAGGCTCTCTTTTGCTTCTTCTTCATTGCTTGATGCACGAATTGCACGAATAACATCTTCAATAATATCAATGGCTTTTTTCAGACCCTCTAAGATATGTGCTCTTGCCTTGGCTTTTTCAAGATCGAAGATAGTACGACGGATAATAACTGTTTTACGGTGAGAGATAAAAGTGTTTAAGACTTCCATCAATTTAAATACTTTTGGCTCTTGGTTTTTAATAGCAAGCATGATAATACCAAAGGTCGTTTGCATGTTTGTTTGCTTATAAAGATTGTTTAGAACAATCTCTTGCATCGCATCACGCTTAAGCTCAATAACAACACGTATACCTTCACGATCTGATTCATCACGAATCTCAGAGATACCCTCGATAGATTTGTCACGAACTAAGATAGCAATGTTCTCAATCATACGAGCTTTGTTAACTTGATAAGGAAGTTCATCAATAACAATTACGTCCTTACTTCCTTTTTTCTCGATATGCGTTTTTGCACGAAGCTTGATACGACCACGTCCAGTTTCATAAGCATCTAGGATGCCTTTTTGACCATAAATAGTCGCCCCTGTTGGAAAGTCTGGTGCCTTGATAAACTGCATGATGTCTTGAAGTGTTGCATCCGGGTTGTCAAGAAGATGAATGATTCCTGAGAGTACTTCACCTGGATTATGTGGAGGGATGTTTGTTGCCATACCAACAGCGATACCTGAAGAACCATTAATTAAAAGGTTAGGTACGCGCGTAGGGAAGACTGATGGCTCTTGAGTTGTACCATCGTAGTTATCGATCATATCAACAGTGTCTTTGTCTAAGTCTTTCATCAATTCGCCGGCATACTTTGTCATACGTGCTTCCGTATAACGCATTGCAGCTGCATTGTCACCATCAACTGAACCAAAGTTACCCTGACCATCAACAAGCGTCATACGCATTGAAAAGTCTTGGGCCATACGAACTAAGGCGTCATATACCGAGTTGTCACCATGTGGATGGTACTGTCCAATAACGTCACCGACGATACGTGCTGATTTCTTGTATTTAGCACCTGCTGAGAGGTTAAGTTTGTCCATTGCATATAATATACGTCTATGAACAGGTTTTAGACCATCACGTACATCTGGTAGGGCACGACCAATGATAACGCTCATTGAGTAGTCAAGATATGATGCCTTAACGGTGTCTTCTATATTAATGTTGTCAATGTTCTGGTTGTTTTCCAGTAAATCGCTCATGCAAATCCTCTGTATTTGAAAACCATAATGGGTTTTCTAAAAATTGTCTTGATGATAGCTAATATAGGTTAAGTCATTGCTAAAGTATGGAAAGAAAACTTAAAGAAAAGAATTAAAAATTAAAATAAGCGTTAAATGGTAACAGTCATAAGGGTGGGAATTATAAAAAAATCAAATGATTAATTTTTAATCATTATCTTGGAAAAACAGGATAAGACTGAGGTTATACTTTGGCAGTTTATTTTTAAAGGAAAGTTCAATGAAAAAATTGTTTGCAGCATTATTGCTTACTCCTCTTCTTGCTTTGGCAGAAGATGCCCCGACTTTGGATACGGGAGATACAGCGTGGATGATGGTATCAACAGCATTTGTTATGTTAATGACTCCAGCAGGTTTAGCACTATTTTATGGTGGTATGACACGTGCCAAGAGTATGTTAAATACATATCTTATGGTCTTAGCAGCTTTTGTTGTTGGATTTGTTGTTTGGATTGCTGCGGGTTATTCAATCGCATTTGGTACAGCTGAATCAGCTGGTATGCAGAAAGTAATTGGTGGTTTTGGAAACCTATTTCTTAATGGTATTGCTTGGAATGAATTAAGCGGAACGTATCCAGCCTATGTATTTATTGTATTTCAAGGTACTTTTGCTGCTATCACTGTTGCTATTGCTTCTGGTTCAGTTATTGAACGTATTAAGTTTTCAACGTGGATCGTATTTGTTGCGATTTGGGGACTTGTAGTATATGCTCCAATCACACACATGGTATGGGGTGGAGACGGTGCACTTTTATTTGATGCAGGTGCTCTTGACTTTGCTGGTGGTACGGTTGTTCATATGAATGGTGGTCTTGCAGGTCTTGTTCTTGCTATCTTAGTTGGTAAGCGTACAGGTTATCCTAAAACTGCTATGAAGCCTGCTTCAGTTGTTTTAACTGCTCTGGGTGCGGCTCTTTTATGGTTCGGTTGGTATGGATTTAACGGTGGTTCTGCATTCGGTGCAAATGAAATCGCTGGTCTTGCTTTCTTAACAACAACTATTGCTGCTTCTGTTGCGACTATCGCTTGGATCGTTATCGAATGGATTGTATATAAAAAGCCTACACTACTTGGTGCAGCTACAGGTGCTATCGCTGGTCTTGTAGCGATTACTCCAGCAGCAGGTTTTGTTGATGTCTCTGGTGCATTTATCATCGGTGCTGTTGGTTCACTGTTTGCATTCTTTGGTGTAACTGTACTTAAGAAGAAACTTGGTTATGACGACTCATTAGATGCATTTGGTGTTCACTTTTTAGCTGGTCTATGGGGTGCTCTTGCTACAGGTATCTTCGCTCTTAACGATCAAGATCTTTTATGGGATGGACCACTCAAAGCAACAGGTGACAGAATGGGACAATTCTTTGTTCAATTAGAGTCAGTAGTTGTAGTTGGTCTGTTTACACTTATCGGTACGGTAGTCGTTTATTACATCGCAGTTGCTATTACAGGTGGACGACGTGTTGACGAAGACAAAGAGACTATGGGTCTTGATGAGTCTGTTCATGGTGAACGCGGGTTCAACCTTTAAGTTTCGCTTTGGCGAGACTATATTAAGATAACGTACATAAAAGGAAATATCTATGAAGAAAATTGAAGCGGTAGTTAAACCATTCAAATTAGAAGATGTCAAAGATGCATTGGCAGAGATCGGTGTTAC
>JBFFDB010000016.1:0-13439 GCA_041559595.1 Sulfurimonadaceae bacterium | reverse complement strand
TTGAAGTCGCTTATGATGAAGAATCCGACAAACTTCTGTATAACCGTACGCTTCAAAGTGGAAGTGGAAGCAGCATCTATGGGTTAGAGTTTGCAAAGTCACTACATATGGATAAAGAGTTCTTAGATGCTGCAAACAACATCCGAAAACGTCTTGCTAATGATTATGATGAACTAGAGCTTTTAGTAAAGAAGAAAAAACGCAGCAAGTATAACAAGGACCTGTATGTGACAAAGTGTGTTATCTGTGGAAACATCGCTGAAGATGTGCACCATATCTCGCATCAGTCAATGGCAAACCAAGCCGGTTTTATCGGTCACTTCCATCAAGACCATAAGCATAATCTTATTCCGCTATGCCGAGACCATCATAATGAAATCCACAGCGGAAAGATTCATGTTAAAGGTTTTAGAATGACCTCTACAGGACTAGAACTAGAGTTTGAAGAGCAGTTGTCTGATAGATAATATCCCACTCTTAGAATAGAACCTTCTTTCCTATGCTAAAATTACGAAAATAAACGATGCCCAGCATCAAGGTAGATACTATGAAAAATATAATGATGATTTCTTTTACAGCATTACTGTTATTAACAGGGTGTACGCAAGAGAGCCAAAATAAGTTTGGCCGTGCTATTCAAAACTATACAGGAACCAATGGTGTCTTAGATGTATATGCAGGTGAAAAGTTAGTAAAGCGTTTTATCAAGATTGATAAGCTTACAACGGCTATCGCAACACAGACAAATGAAGCAAGACCTTACCGTTATGGCTATGGCTTTAATGATGCAAACTTTAACATGGTAGTCGATGATGGTGAGAAGAAGGTCTATTTCGAGATCAGTGACTACTAGACCTCTTATGTGTTTTATGAAAATTCGAAGTAGGGTTTTGTTGTGGATGTAATAGAACTATTTAAAAGTATGCTTGAGCGGCGCAGTGAAACACCTGATGATGGTGGTGCACTGTCGTGGATTAGCGAGTATCTTGAAGGCTATACCTCAATTGTTATCAATAGAGAAGAGGTACAAAACCTTTTTATCTATAAGAAGTTTGGCGAGGGTGAGCATCTCTGTTTTGCAGGACATGTAGATGTTGTTCCTGCAGGTGAGGGTTGGACGACTGACCCATACACTGCAGTAGAAAAAGACGGTTATATTTATGGGCGTGGCGCTCAAGATATGAAGTCAGGTCTTTCAGCATTCATCCAAGCGGTACATGATACTAAAGACTTTCGTGGAACACTTTCACTTTTACTTACTTCAGATGAAGAAGGCCCCGCGAAAAATGGTACTGTCAAAGTACTTGAGGTCTTAAAAGAGAAAAACTTGATTCCAGATTCGTGTATCGTAGCTGAGCCAACGTGTGAAAAAGTTTTTGGTGATGCGATGAAGGTAGGACGTCGTGGTTCTATCAATGGTGTTATTGAAAAGACAGGTAAGCAAGGACACGCTGCTTATCCTGAAAAAGCAACAAATCCTATTCATAAGGTTGCTCAGGTCTTGCATCATATGGCTGGAGTAAATCTTGACGAGGGTGATGAGTACTTCTCTCCAAGTCAATTTGTTGTAACTGATATAAGAGCTGGTATGGAAGTGACTAATGTCACGCCAGGTAAGTTAAAGATGATGTTTAACGTTCGTAATTCAACCAAGACTGATCAAAAGTCTATTGAAGACTTTGTTCATAAGTATTTTAAAGAGATGAACTATACGCTTACACTTGATCAGTCAGCTTATCCTTTTGTGACAGATTCAAACACGCACATTGTACGTAGTCTGGACAAAGCTATAGAAAAGGTAACAGGTATTAAGCCAAAACACTCCACAGCAGGTGGAACTTCGGATGCGCGTTTCATTGCTCCATGTGGTGTAGACGTAGTTGAGTTTGGTGTAAAAAATGATACGATACACGCGCCAAATGAACGTACTTCCAAAGAAGAGGTACAAAAGCTTTATGAGGTCTTTAGAGAACTTATTGACACCTATTAAGTTGTTACCTTCTTATAATCCTCACGTATAAACTCCATCATCTTATTTGCATCATCTGAATAACAGATGATGCCTTCTACATCTATACTAAGACAGTTAATATATTGTAGTCGTAGGTAGTCTTCATTATGATAATACTCAAACAGTACACCACTGTAAAAGAATGAAAGAGAGTTTAGAACTTTTACAATTTCATCTATAAGATTTATGTTTTGTAGGTTGATGTCTGCAAATATCATATCTACTTGTTGATGACGTAGATTTTCAAATTCTTTTACAAATGTATTTTTATCAAAAACATCTTCAATGACAATAGTCCCTGAATTTAACATAGGGTTTATTCGTGACTCAAGAACCTTTCTTTTTTGAGGATGATGAGGTGATGGTTCTATAGTTAAATTGGCACGTTTATAGATTTTTAAAATCTCATCTTTATAACGAGAAGGAAGATAAAGTGCTCTTGTTTTTGGCTCAAAGAGTAGGTAGGCTATCATCGCACCGCTTTTTTGAGCACTCTTGATACTCTCTTCAATCTCCATGGAAGAAGGGACCATGCCTAATGATATAGCAGTCTCTGTCATATTATGACGAAGATTTGCTTTTTGAGAAAAGGGATGCATGGTAAGAGCTTCTCCATAAATAGCGCATAGCCCCTCTCTTTTTGCAGTGAGTATAAGCTCGTCAAACATCAGGTTCATAATTCCCATCTGTTTAAAGCGCGGATCAACTGTAGCAACTCCTATTTCGGAAATATTAGAATATTTTGATTTTAACAGAGCAAAGTGACCAATAAGTTCATTTCTATAATACGCGACTATGGATGTGACGGCTTTAGACTCATTTGCTTCTCTGACTTTATGGGGGATATAAAAGGTATCTTTATAATATGAGAAATTGTAGTTTCTATAGATAAGCTTTGCTATACCATCTCCATCACCGCGGCGGAAACTTCTTATTTTAAGTTCGTTTAGGACATCTTCTTTATTATGGCTTTCTTGAGTGACTGTGTCATTTTTAAGATCATAACAGAGGTTGAATTTTTGAGAGATACTCAGGCGTTTCCCATTTTTATGAAGATCTTCATATTTGAAGGTGTCAACAAGCTCATAAATACGAAAGAGACCTGTTTGGTTTTTATATTTTTGACTTAAATCTTGAGAGAGATAGGGTGTAAAGTCAAAAGGAAGTCCTCTGTCCTCAACTTCAATACGAAGTTCACAGCTTTGAATATAGAAGCTTACGTGAATGTCTATCTCATAAGGGCGTTCATAAGCATGTTCAATGACATTATCTAAAAGAATTTGTAAGGCTTCTTTAATAGGAGAAAGGTTTGTTTGATGCAGACGGTATTGCAGTTGTGTAAAAGCAGAAAGAACAAAGGGTGTATAAACTTTATTTGATATCTGTATCTTTATACTATCTTGCATAGGCCACCTCAGGTACTTAAAGTATAACACATTAAGAAAACACTTAGCTTTAGTACAAAAAGCTTATGCTAGAATATAGCTTTCAATAATAAGGTTTAAATCAGATGATAAGACTAATTTTTATAATGTGTTTATTTCTTGTAAGCATTCAAGCAGATGAACTAAGATGGGCAGACTCATTTAAACAAGCGCTTAGTATTGCACAAGCTGAGGATAAAAACATAATGGTACTTATCACAACACCCACGTGTAGATGGTGTCGTAAGCTTGAAGCCGAAACTCTAACGGATAAAATGGTGATAAAACGTCTAAATAAAGATTATATCTCTGTACATTTGACACGAGATGTTGATGAATACCCAAAATACCTAGACTCAAACGGTGTCCCTACAACTTACTTTTTAAATAGAGCAGGTCAACCTATTATTAAACGGATGATGGGGTACTGGAACGCAGAAGATTACATATCATATCTAGACGATGTGGATTACAAACTTGGTAAAAAAGAATATTAAATAAGGAAGATAGATGAGTAAAAAGATGGAATTTGTAGCAACAAGTAATGCCCCTGCAGCAATTGGACCGTATTCTCAAGCGGTAAAAGTAAATGGTATGGTCTATACATCAGGACAGATTGCCTTAACGCCTGAGGGTGAGATGTTGGGAGATGACATTGTTCTTCAGACAAAACAAGTATTTGCTAATCTTAAAGCCGTACTTGAAGAAGCGGGGTCTTCTCTTGATCAAGTAGTAAAAGTTATGGCTTTTGTTGCTGACATAAACGACTTTGCCACGGTTAATGAGATTTATGCAGAAGCCTTTGGCAGCCATAAACCGGCACGTTCTCTTGTCGCAGCGAAGACACTACCTAAAAATGCTTTGGTAGAAATTGAAGTTATTGCGCTGTGTGAAGAGTGCTATTCTTTCTAAGGTGAGCACTCTAATAAAACTTGTTTTTAGTCTTGTTTCTTTGCTTTTATGCACGGCACAAGCTAACGAGTTCTTTAGAGATGATACGAAAGAAGTAGTGATAGACAAACAGCGTCATCTTATGTGGCAAGACAATAGTGCTGCGAGCAGCAAAGATATAAACTTTGAAGATGCTAAAGCGTATTGTAAGAGTCTTGACCTTGCGGGGCATAAAGATTGGTACCTGCCAAAGCTTGATGAACTAAAGAGTATCGTCAAGGCACAAAACTATCCCCGTTCCATTGTAAAAGCATTTAAACATGTCTATCCTGACTACTATTGGTCATCAACAGAACACTCTTGGGAATATGCATGGATTGTTCTTTTCATCTACGAAGATTCATCTTATTATCATAAGACAGATCCAAGTTATGTTCGTTGTGTTAGAAAAGTGCTTCAATAGAGTCTATTGGCTAAGTTTATAAAGTAAGTTTAAAGAAAACTTTAGTATAATTCGCGAACTTTAACTCAGGACATCACGAGTGTCCTGTCAAAGACTAAAAGAGTACTTTTGACTCTTGGTGTCGGAGAGGGTGAAACTCCTTCTCTTTACTTGCGCAGGCTTGATTATCACTAATGTTGAACTTTCTTAATATCCTTGAGGCTATTATAGAGTTTTCTGAAAAGAAGTTACCCAGTAACTTTGTGATGACATGTTTAGTGTAGGCACTAGGCGTTTTTTTGAGAACTCTTAATAAAAACAAGGAAAATTAATGTACGCAATTATCAAAAATGGTGGTAAACAGTACAAGGTTCAAGAAGGTGATATTCTTCTTTTAGACAAAATGTCTTTAGAGCCAAAAGCCGCTATCGAAATCAAAGAAGTTCTTGCTGTAAATGCTGGTGAACTTAAGTTCGGTGCTCCATATGTAGATGGTGCTGTTGTTACTGCTGAAGTTATCAACGAAGGTCGTGATAAGAAAGTTATCACATTCAAAAAGCGTCGTCGTAAAGATTCTAAAGTTAAGCGCGGTTTCCGTCGTGACTTTACTCGTGTACGTATCACGAAAATCTCTGCTTAATTAGCAGTTTTAACAAAACTAAAAGGACTCAACTATGGCACACAAAAAAGGTCAGGGTAGTACACAGAATAATAGAGATTCTGCTGGACGTCGTTTAGGCGTTAAGAAATATGGTGGTGAAACTGTACGTGCGGGTAATATCATTATTCGTCAACGCGGAACTAAAGTTCACCCAGGTAAAAACATCGGTATGGGTAAAGATCACACTTTATTTGCACTTGTTGATGGTGTAGTTGCATTTGAGCGTTACGATAAAAAGCGTAAGCAAGTTTCAATTATCCCTGCATAATTATTTTTACTCGTAGCTGCGAGATAAGACTTCAAAAGAAAGTTTTTGAAGTTTTCTCGCTTCGGCGAGAAACTCTTCTAATTAAAAAAATCACTAAATCGTAGTTTCAATATTTAATAGTATACTTCTGTATTAAATTTGTATAGTTTTAAGTATTAAAAGTTTTAAATGTAAATAGAGTAAAAATTAGCTCTATTTACATACTTATGCCCCTAAATCAAGGAAAAAAATATGTTTATAGATCGCGTAGAAATCACAGTATCATCGGGTAAGGGTGGCGCAGGTTGTGCTTCTTTTCGTAGAGAAAAGTTTGTTACACAAGGTGGCCCTGAAGGTGGTGATGGTGGTCGAGGTGGTGACCTTGCTTTTAGATGCGACAATAATACGCATACACTTTCTCACTTTCGTGGTCGTCATCATGCTAAGGCTGATAATGGTGCACCGGGTGGAGCATATAAATGTACAGGAAAGTCGGGAAAAACACATTTTGTTATTGTGCCTCCTGGAACACAAATCATTGATAAAGAGACAGGTGAAGTCGTTTGTGATATGACTAAACATGGAGAAGAATTTGTCTATCTTCAAGGGGGTAAGGGTGGACTGGGTAATGTTCACTTCAAATCTTCTACAAACCAGGCACCAACATATGCACAACCAGGATTACCAGGTGTGACCAAAGAGGTTGTTCTTGATCTTAAATTAATGGCAGATGTTGGCTTGGTAGGTTTTCCAAACGTTGGTAAGTCTACATTGATCTCAACGGTATCAAATGCACGTCCAGAAATTGCGAATTATGAATTTACTACGTTAACACCTAAACTTGGGCAGGTGGACATTGGTGATTATGACTCCTTTGTTATGGCGGATATTCCTGGGATTATTGGGGGAGCTTCTGAAGGTCGTGGCCTTGGAACGCAGTTCCTTCAGCATATCGAGCGTACGAAAACACTTTTGTTTATGATTGATTTGGCTTCGTATCATGAGATGGAGTATCAGTATGACACCTTGCGTGTTGAATTAAAGAACTTTTCTGAACCACTTTCAACGCGTTCATATGCAATTGCTCTTACGCGTTGCGATGCTATGAGCCCAGAGGAAGCAGAAGAGAAGACTTCAAACTTTATCAAGATGCTAGGTCTTAAGGCAGAAAATACAAAGCGTTATCGTTTTGATGACGATCTTCCATACTTTGAGCAGATTCCAGATGCTGCAGGCAGATATGATAATGAACTTCCTTTTGTAGTTGCACCTATCTCATCTGTGACACATAAAAATACAAAAGCTCTTTCCCAAGCACTATTTGACTTGGTGTCTCAACATAGATGAAACGCATAGTCATTAAAGTTGGCTCAGCCGTATTAACAGAGCAAAATCATATTGCTAAAGAACGTATGCAAGCACTTGTGGACTTAATTGTCAACTTGCGTGAAAAGTATGAAGTTATATTAGTGTCATCAGGAGCGGTTGCAGCTGGTTATACAGAACTTAAACTGGATAAGAAAGTATTAGCAAATAAGCAGGCCCTGGCTTCTATTGGCCAGCCCCTTTTAATGCACAAATATAAAAAGAAGTTTGAACTTTACAATGTGATTACCTCACAAGTATTAGTAACCGCATCAAATTTGAATACCCCGTCGCAGGTACAAACAGTTAAAAATGCCTTGAACACGCTCTTAGAGCATAAGGTTTTACCTATTATCAATGAGAATGATGCAACCGCTGTAGACGAACTTGTATTAGGAGATAATGATCAGCTTTCAGCAAATGTGGCCTGTCATTTTGATGCAGATTTATTAGTCATATTATCGGATATTGATGCTTATTATGATAAGGACCCACGTGCGCATGAAGATGCCCAAGCGTATAAAATCGTATCTTCTATAGATCCTAGAGAACTGGAAAAAGTAGTATCACCAAATAATTCATTTGCAACGGGTGGTATTGTAACCAAACTAAAAGCAGCCGATTTATTGTTAAAAGCAAATAAAATGATGTTTTTAGCCAGTGGGTTTGACCTGAGTGATGTGAAAAGCTTTTTACTTAATGACGAGCACCAAGGTGGGACAATTTTTAAGGCAAAATCATGATTAATATTGTTTATATGGGCACACCTGATTATGCTTCATCAATTTTACAAGCTCTTATTAAAGATGATGAGATAAATGTTTTATCAGTGTATACACAACCAGATAAGCCAGTAGGGCGAAAAAAAGTCTTAACTGCACCTATTACAAAGACAGTAGCACTTGAAAATAATATAGAGGTTCATCAACCATTAAACCTTCGCTCACCAGAAACAGAAACTGAGATTAAATCACTTAACCCTGATTATATTGTTGTAGCTGCTTATGGACAGATTCTTCCTAAAAACATTTTAGATATAGCACCTTGTATTAATCTGCATGCCTCTATTCTTCCTCAATATAGAGGAGCGAGCCCTATTCAACAATCTTTACTTAATGGGGATAAAGAAACGGGCGTAACAGCTATGCTTATGGATGTAGGCCTCGATACTGGTGATATATTAAAAATATCACGAATGGAAATTCCTAGTGATATGATGGTCGAAGAACTTTTTTCTGCTTTAACAACTATAGCAGCCGAGTTAACACTAGATGTACTTAAAAACTTTGACAGCTTGACACCGCAAAAACAAGATGATGAAGTAGCAACACATTGTTCTAAGATATCCAAAGAAAATGGTTTAATAACATTTGATGATGCACAAGAGCTTTATAATAAATACAGAGCATTCACACCGTGGCCTGGTGTCTATTTAGAAAGTGGGCTAAAACTTAAAGATATCGTTTTACAATCAACCCAGGGAAGTTACAAACCCGGAGAAATTTTGGTGAAATCTACAGACTCATTTTTAGTTGGATGCAAGAAGGGTTGCATTCGTGTCAACCAACTCCAAGCCCCATCAAAAAAACAGGTAGATGGAGCCTCATATCTAAATGGCAAAAAGTTAAAACGTGCAGATATTTTGGTTTGATGAGTTAGGCTCAACACAAACCTACCTCAAAGATAAATTAAAAACGGGTGAATTACATTCTCCAGTTGCCATTGTTGCACATAGGCAAACGGATGGGCTAGGTAGTCGAGGAAACTCCTGGATTGGAATGGAGGGAAACCTTTTTCTTTCTTTTGCTCTTAGTAAGGATGAGCTTCCTGTAGACTTAGCCTTAGAATCTTCATCCATTTATTTTTCATATCTTCTCAAAGAGACTTTAGAAGAGTTTGGCTCTAAGCTTTGGCTTAAATGGCCTAATGATTTTTACCTGAATGAAGAAAAAATTGGTGGTACTATCACTTATATGAGAGATAGTGATCTTGTGTGTGGAATTGGACTAAATCTTCTTAATTCCCCTGAGGGCTTCTCTTCACTTGATATAGAGATAAATAAAAAAGAATTATTAAACAAATTTTTTAAAAAGATTAAAAATAAATTATCATGGAAGCAAGTTTTTAGTAAATTCAAGATAGAATTTACCCATAGTAAAAAATATAGTACACATTTTGATAACAACAAAATTTCACTAGAGAACGCAGAGCTTAACGATGATGGCTCTTTAACCATAGATGGACAAAGGATATATAGTTTACGATGAGTGAAGTAATCTCTATAGCAAATCAAAAAGGCGGGGTTGGTAAAACAACCACAGCCGTAAACTTAGCAGCATCTCTTGCAGTGGCAGAAAAAAAAGTGCTGCTTATTGATGCAGACCCACAAGCTAACGCAACAACTTCTCTAGGCTATCATAGAAATGACTATGAATATAATATTTATCATGTATTAATTGGTACAAAAAAGCTTGATGATATCATTTTAAAAACATCTCTTCCGACACTTTCACTTGCACCTTCTAATATTGGTCTTGTTGGTGTTGAAAAAGAGTTTTATGACGCAAAGAATTCAAAAGGACGTGAACTTATCTTAAAACGTGCCATTGACAAGATTACTAAAGATTTTGATTATATTATTATTGACTCACCTCCAGCTTTAGGACCAATGACGATCAATGCTCTTTCAGCTTCAAACTCAGTGATTATACCTATCCAGTGCGAGTTCTTTGCACTGGAAGGTCTTGCACAATTACTTAATACTGTGCGTTTGATTCGTAAAACAATTAACCCGAAACTTTCTATAAAAGGTTTCTTGCCAACAATGTTTACGGCGCAGAACAATCTATCTAAACAGGTTTTTTCTGACCTGACACAGCACTTTGAAAGTAAGCTTTTTAAAGATGGTGACAAGGATGACTATATCGTTATTCCAAGAAATGTAAAACTTGCAGAATCTCCTTCTTTTGGAAAACCTGCAATTTTATATGATGTAAAATCTTCTGGTTCTGTTGCATATCAGAACCTTGCTAATGCAATCCTGGCAGGTTAAGTTATGGCATCAAAAACACAAGCACTAGGACGTGGTCTTGGTGAACTTCTAGGTGAGATTGAAGAAGCTTACGATAATGAAATTTCCCCATCAAAATCAGTATTAGAGATACCTCTTTCTAACATTAAAGTCAATCCATTTCAACCGCGTAAGCATTTTGATGAAAAAGCTTTAGCTGAGCTTTCTGAGTCTATCAAACGTCATGGCCTTCTTCAACCAGTTGTGGTTGTTGCACAGATGGATGAGTATATTCTAGTTGCAGGTGAGCGCCGTTTACGTGCATCTAAGATGGCAAAAACAAAAACAATCAAAGCGGTTGTAGTGTCTGCCAATGATGAAGAGATGCGTGAGCTTGCACTTATTGAAAACATTCAACGTGAAGAGCTTAATGCCATTGAGCTGGCGAAATCGTATGAAGAGTTAATTGAGGTCCATTCAATTACTCAGGATGAACTTTCTTCAATCATTCATAAGTCAAGATCACAAATAACTAACACTTTACGTTTATTACAATTATCTACTAAAGCACAACGTGCCATTATAGAAAAACAGATTTCACAAGGTCATGCAAAGATGATGGTAAATCTTTCGGCTAAAGACCAAAATGTATTAGTAGATTCGATTATTGGACAAAAACTTTCTGTTCGTGATGTTGAACGTTTAGTTAAACAATATAAAGATCCTCACCATATTAAGAAAGAAGAAAAGTCAGAAAAGAAGACTGAAACTTTAGATATGACAGTGCTTAAGAATGCTCTTGATGAACAACTTATTGACTATAATCTTAAAGAAAACAAAATTACTTTTGCATTCTCAAATGAAGAAGAAATCGCAACATTTGCGAAATTTTTCTCTTAAATCTTCTAGACTTTAACTACCCTATAATTAACTCAGAGTATAATCACACAAAATTTTAAGTATTTTGGCTAGAAATTTCTAAAAGCGCGTTTTGGCTTTTAGAGATTTTTAGTGTTTTAACTTGGGAGGTAAGATGTTAGATATCAGTCCAGTTCTACTAGTGGCAACATTAGTCGTTTTCTTGGTTCTTATCGCACTTCTGAACTCTTGGCTTTATAACCCTCTACTTGGTTATATGCAAAAGCGTGATGCCGACATTAAAAAAGACCTTTCTGAGGTCGGATCTAATGACGATGAAATTGCAGCTTTGCATACTCAAGCAGAGAAAATTATTTCTGATGCAAAGGCGGAAGCTACAGCACTAAGAGATAAGGTGGTTAATGAAGCTAAGGAACTTTCAGAAAGCAAAATTGAAGCTAAAAGAGTTGAACTTGCAGAGAAATTTGCAGCGTTCAATGCATCGTTAAGTGAAGAGAAGGAAAGTCTGAATAATGCTTTATTATCAGAAGTTCCTCTTTTTAAAGAAGCGATTAAAGCTAAATTTAGCAAGATATAAGGACCTGAGCGTATGAAACACATATTTTTAATGGCGATGATTGCAGTAGTTACTTTTGCATCAGAGCATGCACCAGTTGCAGAGGTTGAAACTGACATTATTCAGCGTACTGTCAACTTTTTGATCTTTGCTGGTATTGTTTATTACCTTATTGCTGAACCTGTAAAAGGTTTTTTTACAGGTCGTACTCAAGAGATTGCAGATGAGCTTGAAAAAGTTCAAAACCGTCTTAAAGAGTCAAAAGCAGCAAAAGAAGCAGCGAATGCGAAAATCGATGAAGCAAAAAAACTTGCTGAAGAGATCATGAGCAGCTGTAAAAAAGAGAATGTGATTATTAATGAGAAGATGGCTGCACAGCTTGAATTCGATTTAAGTAATCTAGAAAAGCAACAAAGCGATATCATGGAGCTTGATAAGCGCCAAATGGTTCGCCAAGTTGTAGAAGAAGTCCTAGCAGATGCATTATCACAAGACAATTCTGGTCTTGATAAAGATGCTTTTGCGGACATCATCTTGAAGAAGGTGGCATAAATGGCAGCTTTAGTAGCAAAGCGTTATGTTAAAGCGCTTCTTGATGGAGAAAATGCAGAAAATATGGCTGGTATTTCAGTTGTATTTGATGCGCTTTCAACGCAATTTGAAAACGAGTCGTTTGTAGACTTTATATCTGCACCTGATGTAAGCTCTTCTGTTAAAGAAGAGATATTACTTGCAGCAATAGAAAAAGCAAAATCTGAGAAGATTAATAATCTTATTAAGCTTCTTGCAGAAAAAAACCGTTTTGTACTTATTCCTGAAATTGCTAAGCAAATCTCAAAAGAGATTGCAGTTGTAAATAACGCGTATACTGGAACAATCTATTCTGATACAGATATGGATGCTAAGACAGTAGAAGCATTGAGCAATGGATTGAGTAAAAAAGTTGATGCTAATATTACTTTAGAATTTGTCAAAAATAATTTTGACGGTATTAAAGTAGAAGTAGAAGATTTAGGAGTTGAACTTAATTTCTCGAAAGAGCGTATTAACTCAACACTTATTAATCATATACTAAAAGCAATTTAAGAAAGGAGACAGTAGTGGTAGCAAAAATACAAGCAGACGAAATTTCTTCGATTATCAAAGAACGTATTGATAACTTCGAATTAAGTCTTGATATTAATGAAACTGGTAAGATCATCTCATTTGCAGATGGTGTTGCTAAAGTACACGGCCTTAAGAACATTATGGCTGGTGAAATGGTTGAGTTCGAAAATGGAGCTCAGGGTCTAGCAATGAACTTAGAGGAGGCAGCAGTAGGTGTTGTTATTCTTGGTTCAAGTGAAGGTCTAAGAGAAGGAATCACAGCTAAGCGTTTAGGTAAACTTTTACGTGTTCCAGTTGGTGATGCTCTTCTTGGTCGTGTTGTTAATGCACTTGGTGAGCCAATTGATGGAAAAGGTCCTATTGAAACAACTGAAACTCGTTTCGTTGAAGAAAAAGCACCTGGTATCATGGATCGTAAGTCAGTACATGAGCCAATGGCAACTGGTATTAAAGCAATTGATGCTCTAGTTCCAATTGGTCGTGGTCAACGTGAGCTTATCATTGGTGACCGTCAGACTGGTAAAACAACTGTTGCTCTTGATACTATTATCAATCAAAAAGGTAATGGTGTTGTATGTATCTATGTTGCAATTGGTCAAAAACAATCAACTGTAGCACAGATCGTTCGTAAGTTAGAAGATCATGGAGCAATGGATTATACGATTATCGTTTCTGCTACTGCTGCTGAATCTGCTGCAATGCAATTCCTTGCACCATATACTGGTGTTACTATGGGTGAGTACTTCCGTGACTCTGCACGCCACGGTCTGATCGCATATGATGATCTTTCTAAGCATGCAGTTGCATACCGTGAAATGTCACTTATTCTTCGTCGTCCTCCGGGTC
>JBFFDB010000015.1:0-13631 GCA_041559595.1 Sulfurimonadaceae bacterium | reverse complement strand
TAATTTCTCTTGCACCTTGGCAACATGCTCTTTGACACGAACATTATCCCATACTGCTTTTATCTCACCCTCGGGAGAGATGATAAAGGTAGAACGAACGATTCCCATGTACTCTTTTCCATAGTTCTTTTTCATTCTCCACACGCCGTACTCTTGCATCATTTCAGTGTTTTCATCCGAAAGAAGTGTAATGCCAAGGTTTTGCTTTTCTATAAAGCTTCTGTGCTTCTTTGTCGTATCTGCACTGACACCTAAAATAATGGCATTAAGATCATCAAATTCAGGCTCCGCAGCTGTAAATTCGCAGGCTTCCGTTGTACATCCCGGTGTACTGTCACGTGGATAAAAATATAAGACTATCCACTTACCTTTTAAATCACGTGAACATATCTCTACATCGTCTTGGTTTGGCAGACAGAACTCTGGTGCCTTGTTTCCTACTTCTAACATACTTAACCCTTGTAATTATTTTCATCAAAAAAGATTGATTCATCATAAATCTCTAAAAGTTTATGAGTAAGCAATCCGTTTTCTATTTTTAACTGCTCTGAGTGCAAAACAGGTGTCGTCTTAAACCCACATGATGGAGATTTTGACTTTAAGATGATCTTATCAAAGCGTGGAGCCTGAGCTATAAATCTATCTATCTCATTACTTAAGTCATCTGTTACATCTATGCCATCTTCACGTATAACTGAAATGTTCTCTTCTAACATCTTAAGAGAGATCTTTTTTCGTGGTGTACCCATAAACTTCTCGGGACAAAAAGAGATGACTTCATACTCTTTTAGATCTTCTAAGATATCCATCTTTTTAGTCCCATCATAACGGCACATCTCATTTAGCAAACATGAGGAGACTAAGACTTTCTTCTTCAAGTTAGACCTAGCAGATAACGACTGACTTGATCTCAGTGAATTCTTCAATTGCAAACCGTGGACCTTCACGCCCTACTCCGCTAAGTTTCACACCGCCATAAGGCTGAATATCAAAACGAAGTGTCGGCATATCATTAATAACGATACCGCCTGCATCCAGTTCAGAAATAGCACGTTGTGTCAGTGTTAAGTCATTTGTAAAGACAGAGAACTGCAAGCCATATGGAGAGTTGTTCATACGTGGAGCCGCGTCATCAAAATCTTTCACTTTTACAAGACTTACAATAGGTGCAAAGACTTCTTCACATACAATGGCCATGTCATCACGTACATCCGCCATTACACATGGATAAAACATACGGCCTTCACATTTCACCTCAGTTATAGCACGCGCACCTTCGTCAATGGCTGACTGCACCCAACCCATAGCGCGTTCTGCTGCTTCCGTATCGATAACAGGACCCATAAAGGTATCATCATCATAAGGTGAACCTACCTTTAATTGTTGCGTCTCTTGTGCAATTTTACTAGCAAAGCTATCATAGATGTCTTCATGCACGTAAATACGTTGTAGAGAGATACAGACCTGTCCTGAGTTTACAAAGGCACCTAGAGCACAACGTTTCGCCGCTAAGTCAATGTCAGCAGACTTATCAATAAAAGTCGCCGCATTTCCACCTAACTCTAGAGATATCTTTTTGATACCCGCTGAGCGTGTAATGATATTTCCAACAGGGACAGAACCTGTAAATGAGATAACACGTGGGATCTCATGTTCAACAAGAGTTGAACCGACTTCAACATCTCCATAAACCACTGAAAGCGCATCTTTGACCGCGTATTCACTCTCTATAAAAAGCTTTGCAAACTTATACGCAGTCAGTGGTGCTTCAGGTGTCGGCTTAAGTACTACACAGTTTCCTGAAACAAGTGCAGGAGCAAGTTTATGGGCTACTAGATTAAGTGGAAAGTTAAAAGGTGTGATAGCAGAAACAACCCCTACCGGTTCTCTAAAGTAATATGAGATAGTTTTCTTACCACTGTCCATAGCATCCGTATTTATTGTTTCACCATTCATTGTGCGCATTGTCTCAGCAGAAAGTGTCACCGTTTCTATAGCGCGATCGACTTCAACACGAGAAAACATCAATGGCTTGCCTACTTCATCCGTGATCGTACGTGCAATATCTTCACGGTTTTCTTTTAACTTCTTAGCAACATCCAAAAGCCAGTTACAACGCTGTGCGATTGTTGATGCCTTTGCACCTTTTGTCGCGGCTTGTGCAATTTTCAAAGCCTTGACTGTATCGTCCGCGTCACATACAGGTGCGCTTGAGACAAGCTTATCATCAAATGGAGAGTGACGTTCACTCATTGTCGGTTTTGTTGCTGGTGTACTTCCAAAAAATATTTTAGCTTGCATAAATTGCTTCCTTTAATAACTTTGACTTGGTAACATTTTGTAGTAGGAGAATGCTACTCTTATATCCTTAGATATTTTTGTGAAATTATACATTAATACAATTTATTTAACCCATATTTTATATAACTAGCTTAGAATGTCAAAAAAAATATTGGATAACTATGAACTTTTCAAAATTAAACCTTGCTGCTACACCAGGTCAACTGGGTGTAAAACCAGATGTAACTAAACCAAACCCTGCCTTTTTAGAAGAACTTGGTGAAGAGGGTTTTAGAGAGCTGATAAGCGAACATTATGAACTTTTAAAAGACAGTGATATCTCTCATCTTTTCCCTGTTGATGATCCTCAAGAGTTTGCTGATGCTAAAAAACATGCAGCAGACTTTATGATACAGATCTGTGGTGGGCCAGCTTACTTTAATGCCTCACGTGGTGCACCAATGATGGGCAAACGTCATGCACCCTTTAGAATTGATGAACATGCTCGCCAACGTTGGTTAGAATGTTATGCAATGCTTCTTCCAGGTCTATCAGGAAAAGTAAAAGACGAAAACATTCAGTCATTTTGGAATTATTTAAACGTATTTTCTCAGTGGATGGTAAACACTCCAAGCTAAATTTTACAAGGGATTCACCCCTTGATTCCGCTCTTTACTCCACTCCATTTTTTCTTTTTACATTTTCTTCAACACTTTTTGGATAATATATCTAAATTTTAAAATAAGAGACTATTATGAACGAAGCCAAATATATATGGATGAATGGTGAATTTAAACCGTGGAAAGAAGCACAAACTCATGTGTTATCTCACACAATACATTATGGAAACGGTGTAATTGAGGGGACTAAGGCATACAAAACAGATAAGGGTTATGCGATCTTTCGTCTAAATGAGCATACTACTCGCTTACTAGAGTCAGCAAAGATGACACTTATAGATATTCCTTACACAGTAGATGAGTTAAATAAAGCTCAAGTCGAACTACTTAAAAAGAATGAGTTTAGTGGAGATAATGTTTATCTTCGTCCTTTCTCATTTTTAGGTTATGGTGTTATGGGTGTTTATCATAAAGATGCTCCTGTTGAAACTGTACTTGCAGCATGGGAATGGGGTGCTTATCTAGGTGAGGAAGGTCTTAAGAGCGGTATTCGTCTGAAAATCGCTTCGATGACACGTCCTTCAAACACGTCAAATATGGGAAAAGCTAAGGCAACTGCTAATTACTTAAACTCACAGATGGCAAAGTTTGAAGCCATTGAATGTGGTTATGATGAAGCACTTTTACTTGATGACCAAGGATATGTCGCTGAAGCCAGCGGTGCATCTTTCTTTATGGTCTATAAGGGTCAACTGATTACACCTCCAAACGACAACTCGTTAGAGTCTATAACGCAAAAGACAGTCATTGAGATTGCAGAAGATATGGGCTATGAAGTTGTTCGACGTCGTATTTCACGAGAAGAAGTCTATATCGCTGAAGAAGCCTTTTTAACAGGTACTGCTGCAGAGATCACTCCTGTTCGTGACATCGATGCACGTATAATCGGTGGTGGTTCACGTGGACCTATCACTGAAAAGATACAAAGTACCTATTTTGACATCGTTTTCGGACGTAATGCAAAATACGAACACTATCTTACATACATTGATTAACATCCCAGGAGCGAAGCCTCTTTGGGCTACGTTAACACTAGGTTCACTTCAGTAGTGAACTAAAACGCCTAAGCGTTTAATATAATGTAAAAAATTACAATGGAGACACACAATGGCAACAGATATGAATGATTACTTCAATAAGAAGAAAAAAACAGAAGGTGGTGGTGGAAGCTTTCCTCCAAAAGGGCCTAAAGCACCTAATGTAGACTTTAACTTTAAGGGTTCAGGTTTCATCTATTTCATTATTGGACTTGTTGTTCTTTTAATGTTAGCTAAACCTTTTACTATCGTAGAAGAAGGCCAACGTGGTATCCTTTCAACAAATGGTAAGTATGAAGCAAATGCTCTTCTTCCAGGACTTCACTTTATCATTCCTGTTATTCAAAAGGTTTATTTAGTAGATACAAAGGTGCGTATTATTAATTATGCGGACAAGATTGAGCGTTCATCAGCAACAGGTGAAGGTCTGACTGTTAAACCTGCTATTACGATTATTGATAAACGTGGTCTACAAGTTGGGATCGAACTTACTGTTCAGTACCGCCTAAATGCAATGAATGCAGCACAAACAATCTCTAACTGGGGTTTCACATGGGAAGAGAAAATCATCAACCCTGTTGTACGTGATGTTGTAAGAAATGTTGTAGGTCAATACGACGCAGAAAGCCTTCCTACAAAACGTAGTGAAATCGCTGCTGCAATTGACTTAGGTATTAGAAACAGTGTTGATAAGCAAGAGAACACACCTGCCCTGCTTGAATCAGTTCAGCTTAGAGAGATTATCCTTCCTCAAAAAGTAAAAGAGCAGATCGAACGTGTACAGCTAGCTAAGCAACAAGTTCAACAAGCACAACAAGAAGTTGAAAAAGCTAAGCAAGATGCTTTTAAACGTGAAGAGACTGAACGTGGTAAGGCAAATGCAATTAAGATTGAAGCTGAAGGTGCAGCTTCTGCTATTTCTATTAAAGCAAAGGCACAAGCTGCTGCAAATAGAGTTATCTCTGCTTCATTGACAACACAACTTATCCAGCTTGAACAAATCAAGATTCAAGGTAAGTTTAATGAAGCACTTAGCACTAACAAAGATGCAAAGATTTTCTTAACACCTGGTGGATCGACTCCAAATATTTGGGTTGATATGAAAGACAAGCAACAACGCACAACTGCAAAATAAACCTTTAACTCGAAGTATCTACTTCGAGTTAAAAGTGCTAAATCAAGTCGATTAAATGTCGATTTAATTTAATACTTTTTATAAAGATATCACCTATGCAAAACACACTTAATAAAGTCGATTGGGATAAGTCAGAACTTCTTCCTGTTATTGTTCAAGAAATTGGTACGAATGAAGTACTGATGATGGCCTATATGAATAAAGAGGCCTTAGAGCTTTCCCTTTCAACAAAGATCGCACACTACTTTTCACGCTCTAAACAACGTATCTGGAAAAAAGGTGAAAGCAGTGGTCATACTCAAGCCATTAAAGAGTTTTTGCTAGATTGTGACAATGACACCCTTCTTATCAAGGTGATTCAAGAAGGTGTGGCTTGTCATACTGGACGTAAGTCATGTTTTTTCACAAATATAGAAACAGGCGAAGCAGTTTCGGAAGTTGAAGTTGAAATGGCTTCTACTTATGGTGTTATCGATGAACTTTATCACACGCTTCTAGAACGTAAAAATGCAGACCCAGAAACATCATGGACAGCCAAGCTTTTTGCAAAGGGTGAAAACACTATTCTTAAAAAGATTGTTGAAGAGGCCGGTGAACTATGTTTCGCGGTTAAGGACGATGACCATGAAGAGATCGTATATGAATCTGCTGACCTTGTTTATCACTGTATGGTTGCACTGGCACTTAAGAACATCTCACCAGATCGTATCAAACAAGAACTTGCACGTCGTTTTGATATGAGTGGTATTGCAGAAAAAAACTCTAGAGACAAATGAATCAATTAAAAACACTTATACAGAACTTTGTTGCTACCTTGCATAATTATGATTACATCATGTTTGCAATTTCAGGAGCCCTGTTCTTCCTTATCTTATTACTTGCTATCATTTTTCGTAAGAAAGTTGGACTCTCTCTTTTTCTCATCTTACTCTCTTTTGTAATTATTATTGCGGGACCTATCTTTAGTTATAACTATATACATTCGACTATGTTTAAGGCAGAGATCTCAAATCTACAAATAAAAGAATTAGAGTTTTCAGAAGCACTTGTCGTCAAAGGAACATTAACTAACTTTGGTACGAAGGATTTGAAAAAATGTTCAATCGATTTAAAGGCTTATAAAGGTGCGCACAACTTTTTAGAAGAACTTGTTTATCCACTAAAACCCTTTAAAAAAATGTCGATACTTAAACAAGAGCAGATTGACCGCAATGCGAGCATCAAGTTTAAAATGATTTTAGAACCTTTTACTTATTCCAAGGAGTACAACATCTCAATTAAAGCGACATGTTTATGAGTACCTATTTTACAATCTGGCACTGGACTGCAATCCTTATTGCAATTGTTATTTTTTTCTTTCTTCTTATTATTTCATTAAAAGAAGAAAACAAAAAGAATGTTCTTTCGATGATATTTGCATCATTTTTAGTGGTCGTGACGGCTACTGTTTTTGCATTAATGGCCTTAGACAAATATACTAAGACTGCCACGCTTTATGGAGTTAAAAACACACGTATTCTACGAAATGAGACAATTGTGTTTACCGGTTTTGTTAAGAATAAAGGCGATTATACAATTGGCGAGGTTATACTCAAAGTCAAACTTGTCAATAAAGGGCATGTCACAGGAAATGTCAAAGGTGGAAATTTGTATAAACCTAGCGGGCTATTCGACTTTTTCGGTTCATTTGGCGAAGTGAAGACATATAAGGTTCAAAAAGTAGAAGAAGAGTTTGTTGTTGCAAGACATCTTGAACCAGGTAAGGCAACTTCATTTAGAGTGCAGATGAAGTACCCACCTTACTTTAAGCATGTATCTCAGTTCACAACTATCTCAGCACACTAAAGCCTAGTATTTTAAACCTATAGTCTTTAGTTCTCTGTTGATATGTCTTACTTGCGCATTTCTATCTCTACACCATTGTGGTGCAATAAGACTATCATCATCAATTCCTGCTGTAATCCTTTGAACACTTACATTCTCAGGTTTCATCTGTATAGACTCAAGCAATACTTCTAAATACAACTCTTCAGAAATTGGTTCAAAATCTCCTCTATTATATTCATTTGCAAGTGCTGTTCGTTTTGTGACATACAAAGGATGATATTTAACTGAATCGATTCCCCACTCATATGCCTTTCTAGCCGTTTCTAACATCATCTCTTTATCTTCACCAGGAAGACCAAAGATAAGGTGTCCACATACATTTAGACCGAGTTTTTTTGACTTCATAATCAATTGCTTTACATTCTCACTATCATGACCGCGATTAATACGCTCAAGCGTCTCGTCGTAAATAGATTGTATTCCAAACTCGATCCATATCTCTTTTGTCTTATTTAGCTCTGCTAGGTATTCTAATGTCTCATCTGTGACAGAATCTGAACGAGTACCAATACTTAGACCAACAACATCATCAAAAGAGAGAGCTTTGTCGTATAAGGCTTTTAGGGTATCAAAAGGTGCATAGGTATTTGTAAATGATTGGAAGTAAACTAAAAACTTTTTAGCTCCGTATTCACGCTTTGATTTTGAGACAATGACTTCAAACTGTTTTTCAAGTTGTAAAAGTTGCTTATCCAAATGAGGGTTTTCTTTTGAATCCAAGTTCAGATGAAAGCCCTTGAGCTCTTGAACCCCATCTAAACTTGGTGAGAAAGAATCATTTTCACAAAAGGTACATCCACCTCTGGCTACTGTTCCGTCTATATTTGGACAGGTAAAGCCTGAGATAGATATAGGCGCTTTATACACCTTTTCATTAAACTTCTCTTTGAGGTATCCCCCAAAGGTATATACTTGTTTGGACATTACTTTAAACTTTCACACTCTTTTAGTAGAGGTATTTACCTGTAAAACAGGCCGTACAATATTCATCATTTTCAGACTGTACAGATTTTAATAGTGCATCATGACTAAGATACGCTAATGAGTCAGCACCCATAAACTCGCACATTTCTTTGTTGCTCATATTTGCTGCAAGAAGATTTTCTTTATCTGGTGTATCAATACCATAATAACAAGGGTCTGTTGTTGGAGGAGATGAAATACGCATATGTACTTCAGCTGCCCCTGCTTCTTTTAACATCTTAACGATACGCTTAGATGTTGTACCACGAACAATAGAGTCATCGATAACAATAAGCTTCTTACCTTTGATAAGAGAAGTGATTGGAGAAAGCTTCATCTTTACCTTAAGGTCACGCATCTCTTGTGTTGGTTCAATAAAGGTACGTCCAATGTAATGATTACGCATAATACCCATCTCATAAGGGATACCACTTTCTTGTGAATATCCAAGAGCGGCAGGGACACCACCATCAGGAACAGGTACAATCATGTCTGCATCAACAGGATCAATCTTTGCTAATTCAGCACCCATGTTCTTACGCATTTGATATACATTTTTTCCAAACACATCTGAATCAGGACGAGCGAAATAAACATACTCAAAGATACAATGTTTAGGTGTTGGCTCGTATACTTGAATCGATTGCAACTCTTTACCCTGTTCAAAGATAATAAGTTCCCCAGGTTTAACATCACGGATATATTCTGCACCAACAAGGTCAAAGGCACATGTTTCAGAAGCAACAATATAACCATCACCAACCTTACCTATACTTAGTGGACGAAGACCATGAGGGTCACGCATAGCAAACATCTTTTTACGTGATAAGAAGACTAAAGAATATGCACCCTGAATCTTTTTGACCGCATCTATAATACGGTCTAAAAGTTTATTTTCTTCACTTTTTGCAATAAGATGGATAAGATTTTCTGTGTCCATAAAGGTTTGAAAGATCGCACCTTTTTTAATGAGTCCGTCACGTACTTCTTGAGCATTTGTCAGATTTCCATTATGTACAATAGCCATCTCACCAAGATCATAACGAGCAAATACCGGCTGTGCATCTAAAATAGAGTCATCACCTGCAGTTGAATAACGGTTATGACCTATAGCAGAACTTCCGCTAAGTGTTTTAAGTGTCTGATCGTTAAAGACTTGAGAGACAAGGCCTCTGTCTTTGATCGTGTGAAGTTTATCCCCATTGGCTGAAGATATACCACAAGCTTCTTGTCCTCTATGTTGTAAAGAGTGAAGAGAGAAATAAGCCAACTTAGAAGCTTCAGGGTGATTAAAAATCCCTACTACTGCACATTTTTCGTTTAATTGTCTTTCCATTTAGTCTAGTCCTAGGCAATCAGATATATTATACAGACCAGATTCTTGTGAAACTAGCCATTTTGATGCACGTAATGCACCCTTTGAGAATGTATGACGAGAAGTCGCTGTATGGTTCATCTCAATAAACTCTCCGTCATTATAAAAACCAACCGTATGACGACCAACAATATCACCACCACGAAGTGCCATTACTGCAATCTCATCTTTAGTTCGTTCACCAATATTTCCATTACGTCCACTTACACGTACCTTGTCCAGATCAAGTGAACGTCCAGCTGCAGCTGACTCAGCTAACGTCAATGCTGTTCCACTAGGCGCATCTTTTTTATGTTTGTGGTGCATTTCAACAACTTCGATATCAAAGCCTTCAAGTACACGGGATGCTTGTTCAACAAGTTTTGACAGTACTGCCACACCTAAGGACATATTTGTCGCATATAGTATTGGCATCAATTCAGATGCTTCTTTCATCAGGTTAAACTGATGAATATCAAGACCAGTTGTTGCAACTACTAATGGTTTTGGTGCGCTCAAAGTTTTTTCTAAAAGCATTTGTGTCGCTTCAGGAAGAGAAAAATCAATAATCACATCACAGGCTTTTAAAAATGTATCTAAATCATTTGTGACTAAAGCAGATGGATCAATTGCAAAGTCTAAATTATTACGTACGTAAACCGCACTTAATTCCAAATTATCTTCATGTTTGAGGTCCTCTAAAAGAAGCTTTCCAACACGACCAGTTCCACCATATACACCAACTTTAATCATACTCTCTCTTTATCCGTTTAGTTTTTCATCTATATAAGTTATTACATTTACACCAGCAACTGCACCATCGCCTGCTGCAGACACAACTTGTTTTGGTGCATCTATACGAAGGTCACCCGCTGCAAAAAGTCCAGGTATATTTGTTCGCATTTTTAGATCAACGATAACATTGCCTGACTCGTTCAAGTCACAAATAGACTCTCCCTTATCATTAAATAAGATTGAGTTATTAACATTCATACCAACAAAGGTAAAGATACCAGGCACTTGCAAGTCACGTTCACCCTCAGGTGTCATAACCTTTAGCCCATTAACACCCATGGCATCCCCATAAGCTTCAATAATAGTCGTATTTAAAATAAGTTCAATATTTTCTGTTTCTTTCAAACGTTTCACCGTATTAGGTGCTGAACGAAAGGTATCACGTCTGTGAACAAGGTACACCTTTGAACATATATTTGAAAGATAAAAGGCTTCTTCTAACGCTGTGTCACCACCACCGATAACAGCTACTTCTTTGTTCTTATAGAAAAACCCGTCACAGGTTGCACACGTAGAGACACCCTTTCCAAAAAGTTCATCTTCACCTTTAAATCCAGCACGTTTAGGCGTAGAACCTGTACACACGATAACACTCATCGCATCTTCACTTGTTCCATCGCCCTTATGAATAGTAAAATTACCATCATCCTTGAGCTCAACTCTTTTAACTTCAACCATTGCATGTTTAAGCCCAAAGCGCTGACATTGTTCTGGCCAAGGCATCATTAAATCCATACCAGATATTTCACCTGTGACGCCAGGATAGTTTTCAATTTCAGATGAACCTGTGATTTGCCCACCAGGCATTCCCATCTCAAACATTGTTACATTTTGCAAACCACCACGAGTTGCATAAAGACCAGCAGTCAATCCTGCTGGTCCGCCACCAATAATTGCTAAGTCTAACATCATAAAACCTTCGTCATTATTTCAAAGTTCATTAGGTATTTCATTAATAGTATCTAGTTCTGCAATGATACTATCTTGTTTATAAAGACCCTCTTTAACTTTCTTAATAATAAAGACAGACGGTGTTTTATATATATTAAATCGTTGAACAATTTTCAAAATGGTATCTGTACCTGAACGTACGTAAGTCACATTCTTATTAGAAGGAAAGTCTTGCTGATAATAGTCAATTGCAAGGATTTTGTGCTTAGGTTTTAACTTATTTAGATTTTCAACTGTGCCAGATTTTTTTGAGCTGTAAAAAACTACTAAATACCTATTTTCATTTGGAATGAAAATTTGGCCTTTTTCATATACTAGCCATTTGCTAAAGTCAATAAATTTATATTCTTGGAATTTGTAGTTGAAGTAAGCGAAGGCAATCGCGATCATGCCTGCGCCAAAAAAAGAGGCTAAAAGGGTGCCGACTGAGAATAGTCCGCTACCGCGTCGTGCCATAAATTATGCTAATAATGCGTTTAGTTTTTCTTCGAAAGCTTGTTTAGAAGCAGCACCAACCATTTGCTCTACAACTTCACCATCTTTGAAAAGAATAATAGTTGGAATAGAACGGATACCATATTTAATAGCGATATCTTGCTCTTCATCTGTATTTACTTTACAGATTTTAGCCTTACCGTCAAAGTCTTCTGCTAGTTCTTCAATAACTGGAGCGATCATACGACAAGGCCCACACCATGGTGCCCAAAAGTCTACTAGAGCAACGCCCTCTTTGATAGTGTCTTCAATATTTGAAGCTGTAACTTCGATGTATTTTGCCATCTTTAAGTTCCTTAGTTAAGTTTAATTGAAAGCATTATACCTATGATAATCTTTATTAACTCTTACATAGATGCGCTTCAGAGATTAATTAGGAGTATTATTATCTTATTTAACTGTTCTTATCATATAGTGATATTTTCGATTAATTCACAGCAATCACCTTGAACAGAAACTGCATCGATTTGAAAGAATAAATCTAAATCTTTTTTCTGCATATATCGATGGGCTGTGTTAATAACATTCTGGAGTTTTTTGGGAGTAATATTATAAAGAGGATTGTATGAGACACCACTTTTAACTTCGATGAAGTGTAAAACGTCATCTTTAATAGCGATGATATCTATCTCACCGCCACGAAGAGTGTAGTTACGTTCTATGATTTGAAATCCAAGTGAAATAAGATAAGTAGAAGCTTTGTTTTCTGCTATATCTCCCTTCTCTCGGCTCATGATTTACGCACAGATGATCTCAACTTGGATAGATTTAAATGCTGCTGTCATGATCAGTTCATCACTTTTGTCACCAAATATATGGTTTAGCTTTGAGTCAGCATGATGAAATGTCGTATACAGTGTTTTTGGTTGTACTTTATCTGTGAATTTCACTCTTAATGGATTGGTCTGTCCAAACGGAGTTTTCAAGATAACTTTTTCAGAAGTAAAGTCTGCTGCATCATCTACATGTACTAAAAGTGTGTCTTCTGTATGCTTTTTCATAAGTTTTTCAGTGTACTTTGTTTGTGCAGAGTTATTATAGTGAGCCATAATTCTACCTGTAGTTAGATGATACCCCTTAAGATCTTTGTTTATAATCTCTTTTACCATACCTGAAAGTGTGTAGCCATGGTATCTAAACGCACCGATACCATCTTGTGTTCTAAAGTCTTCTCTGTGAAGTACTGGAGTACCCTTTCCATCTTCAGTGATTGGCCACGAAATACCCTCCTTTTCATTATCTCTAAGTACCTTGTATGAAGCACCTGTAAATCTATTTGTTGCAGTTTTACGAACATCTTCCCATATATCTTCAGATGAGTTAAAACCAAAATTTCCACCCATTTTATCATCAAGAAGTTTGATGACTTCCCAATCGTCTGGAAGGTCTGATTTTACTAAAGGTGTTGAAAGATGTACTTTTCTCATTGCGTTGATATAGATACCTGTTTTTTCATAAGCAGATTTTACACCCACTACTATGTCGGCACGACGAGCGATATCAGTCATGAAAAGTTCTTGAACAAAGATAAGTTCTAGGTTTTCAAAAGCTTCGATAAGTTTGTTAAGGTTTGGATGGATATGTGTTAGATCTTCTCCAATGTTTAGTACACCTCTAATAGTGCCTTCTAGCATACCATCTACTAGCTGAGGCGTCATAAGACCTACCTCTTTTGGTGCTTGATAATCTGGAGCATAATAAGGAAGCATACCCATATCACAAGCTCCTTGAACATTGGTCTGGCCTCGAAGTGGCATAACACCCGCTCCATCTTTACCAATATTACCTGTCATTAGTGCAAGGTGAACAATGGCCATAACTGCGTATGAACCATCTACATGCTCAGTAATTCCAAGTCCCCAAAGGATCAGAGACTTTTTAGTTGCATACTCACGAGCAATTTCAGGAAGCATGTCAGCTAGATATTCATAGCCTTCTACATCTCTAAAAAACTCTGGATTTGCATACGGGTCTTTTAAGATATTCTCTTTGAAATGTTCCCAGTTTTTTGTTCTGTTTTTAATAAAGTCTTTGTCATATAACTCTTCTTTGAT
>JBFFDB010000014.1:0-13965 GCA_041559595.1 Sulfurimonadaceae bacterium | reverse complement strand
CATCAAAGTCATATTTACTTGATAGGGACTTGATAGTGTGTTCCAAGGCAGTTGCATCTGTGACATCACAAGATATGGGATGAAAATATTCGTTTTTGAGTTTTTGTTCTTGTCTGCGAGCCAGTCCGTAAACACTATACCCAAGTTCAAGAAGTCTATGCGAAATGGCTTCTCCTATTCCTGAGCTGCTTCCTGTAACGAGGGCTATTTTATTAGGCATGTGCATTTCCTGTGAGTTGATTGATGTGGTTTTGTATCTCTTTAATATTTTTTCTTATAAGATCGATGATAAATTGTTTATTTGGTTTAAAGGGCTTGAAATTATCCGATACGACTTTCAAGAAGGAGATGTTGTCTTGCTGAAAGTATGGGGATAAGCTTTGATAAATTGCTAAGGCCTCCATCTCGGCGATATCACTTTGAGATGGTTTGTCTAGAACCTGTTCCGAGCTATAGCATGAGACCTTAGTTAGATCAGAATCAAGCGTTTGTAGTTCATACTTTGTATCTTGATTATTTAGACTTTTGACTAGAAGAAGAGAACCTATCTGGTAATTTTCATGAGCCGCGCAGATACCAAGGTTTAATAACTTGTCCTCTTGTTCAAGGGTGTAGTGTTGGCCAAGATATTCGCAGGCTTCTTTGGCATTTTGTTGACCCATTTTACAGATGATAAGTCTTATCTCTTTAGATTCAAACAGAACAAAGGGTTGCGACTGTCTTTTCACAAGTCTATAGGTGTCGATTAGAGCTCGTGCTTCAGTTTCAAAGGCGCAGATGATATAAAGCATTTAGTCTCTTAAGTAAGCGCTGGCAGAAATGTTATATCGTCGTAAAAGACGCTCATTTGCCGCAAGGGCTTTTTCCTTATTTAGGATAATCAGACTGCCGCCTTTGAGTGTTAGTTTGATGTCTTTGTCTTTGGTGCTTTCTATACTGTTTACCAGTGTAGTAAAAGAGTCTATGGAAATTCCATTCACATGGGTGATATTTGCATGGGCAAACTTATACCCGGCATTTTCTTTATCAGCGAGTATACTTTGTATAAAAACGACCTCTTTATGTTTTTCATCCGGAATGTTTGCATTTCTCATCATATCGACAAAATGTATAGGTGCTTTTTGAGCCCAGTTGCGTCCCCATTCGTAAAGGTAGTTTTTACTTAGAGGCATCATCACCACACCCCCAAATATATAATACCTTGGGCGCTCTCCATGTTCATAAGGAATAAGTGTAACAAGCCCTTTGAGAGGAATATGAATGATTAACTCTTTAGCATCTCGTAGTACAGTGGCTTCAAAGGTTTCATTGATATGATGTGAGCGAATAAGATGACTAGCTGCAACACGACCATTCTCAGGCATCAAGATAGTGGCATCATCCGCGACACTCACTCCATCGATGCGTAGCAGTACGTCATCTTTTTTTAAGTATCCATCACATGAGCTTCCTGGGACAATATTTGTGATAAGTACGCCTGTTCTTTTGCCCATCTTATAATGTTCTTTTAGGCTTTTGTTTTCCATACCTTGAATATATAAGCCATCATCGGGAAATCCATTATATTCTCCATCTTTAATATCATCAAAAAAATGTTGTATGACGGGCGTTGGTACTAAATAACCTATATTGTCGGCTGAAGAGAGTGCTTGCATAGCTATGCCAACAATCTGTCCTTTTTGGTTAAAGACGGGACCGCCACTATTACCTGGGTTGATCGCCGCATCGATTTGTAGCGCAAGTAGGTCAAAATCGCTGTGCACATATACCGTCTGCTCAATTCTAGAGATGATACCTTGAGTGATTGAGATCTCATTCCCACCTTGTGGATACCCATAGACTGCAACACCATCTTGACGATGAGGCATCTTTCCAAGAGATAAGGGCTTTGTATCTTTAAAAAACTCTGTATCTTCCAGTTCCAAAAGAGCAAGGTCTGCTTCATGTGAAATCCACTTTACATGGGCTATAAACTTTTGAGGGCTTTCACTTTTTTTGACTTCAAGATAAACAGTGTCTGAAACAACATGTGCAGCAGTCAGAATGAGGTTTTTATCGATAATTACGCCTGAACCAGTAGAAAACTTTTGTGATCGCATTTGCCAAGGTTGATAATAGTTTGGTTTAGCAGAAACGGTGAAAATCTTTACGACAGATGAGCTAATGATTTTTGCTTGTGACTCACTGTGAAAGGGTGCGGCCCACATTAAAATCGGAAAAAATAAAAATAAGAAGCGCATGTGTTACCCTTGAATAATTAATAAAGCCATTGTAGCTTATTTGTATACATATGTTTTTTAAGTTATTTTTTTTGCTCTTTGGTTATGATATTCTTATTAATGAACTTTTTCAAGAAACGACAGATAAGACTAAGTCTGTAAATGATAAACTTCAAAATATCTGTTATCAAAAATAAGTTAGAAGATGTCATTAATAATCTATACAAGAGCAGGGAGAATAAATGAGTCAAAATACACAGTTACCAAGCTATGCGAACCTTTCAGCAGAAGAGATGGCTGCAAAGATAGGTCTGAATGTTAAACATATACCAATTTTAGTACAAAGCTTTCAAGAAGAGAGTAAAGGACTGATAGAGAAACTTGAAGCAGCGATCGCAGATAAAGATTATAAAGAGATCAGCCATGTTGCGCATTCTATTAAAGGTTCATCAGGAAACTTGAAATTTAATGAGATGTATGAACTCTCAAGAGATGTAGAACTTTCAGCAAAGGATGCAAAAGAAGATTATCCTTATGTAGAAGCGTGTGAAAGTATTAAGACAGCCATTAATAGTATCAGTTTATAGGATTTAAGCTTATTTTCTTTTCTTCTTGGTTATAATCTCGACCTCAAAAGCATTGAGGGTATAAACATACCTTGAGTGCTTCCCTTTAGACCTGTGCAATGGTTTTTTCTAGTACCGTGTCAGGACGGGAACGTAGCAGCACGCTAGGCTAAGCTATGTGCCGCAGGTATCTGGAGGGGAGTCTTACACTTTATTATTCCCGTATATTTTTAAATAATTTTCTTACTAAATCATCCTCATAACAATATTACAAGTTTTATCTATCTCTTCCACAACTACTACACAAAGAATTGGCTATCATCGTTTTATCATAAAAAGTTATCAATAGTGATTTTTTTTGGTTACAATAAATACAGCTTTCTATTAGCAATAGTTATATTTATATATAAGGCATTACTATGGGAAATGAAATAATCTTGAAGGATAGAAAATGGGAAATAGAACAAAGTTAGCGACATTGATTTTAGGTGCAGCTTTAATGGTTGGTGCTGGGGCAACAACATTATTAGCAGAAGATGGAAAATGTGGTGCTGGAAAGTGTGGTGGTGAAAAGAAAGAAAAAGCTGCTAAATGTGGTGAGGGGAAAGAAGACAGAGGTTCTAAATGCGGTGGCGAGAAAGCTGCTAAATGTGGTGATGGAAAAGAAGAGAAGAAAGCTAAATGTGGCGCAGGAAAGTGTGGTAGTAAGTAGTAATTAAAACTATTTATGCATGATGGCTTAGTAGGTATGGTCGTATAAGCTATACCTTTGCTGTTATCCCTTAGGGGGGTTCCCCATAACATGAGGTAACACAGATTAAATATTATTTATGATTTTAAGGAGTATGTGATGTGTGTTAAAGAGATGTATGAAAAAACGACATTATGGTTTGAGAAAGCTGAAGATATCCCCCTTCTGTTTTTACGAGTTATCTTGGCTTATACTTTTTATACTCCTGCAATATCAAAGTTTTCGGCCATTGAAAATACAGCAAGTTTTTTTGAATACCTAGGTATCCCTTTTCCATTACTAAATGCTTATATGGCCGCGGGAACAGAACTTCTTGGGGCTGTTTTACTTAGTCTTGGACTGTTAACGCGACTTATTTCTGTGCCATTGCTTATTATCATGATTGTGGCAATAGCAACCGTTCACGGAGCAAATGGTTTTCACGTCATTTCAGAAAGTAGCCAATGGAGCAATCCGTATATTAATGGAGAAGCCGTTAAAGGTACGGTAGTCGTTTTACAAAATGGTTATGAAATGGTGATGTATTATATGGTTATGCTCATGGTACTAGTAACCAAGGGTGCTGGTAGACTAAGCCTAGATCATTTGTTTTTCAAAAAGGCATGATTAGTTAGAAGAGCTATCATCTTTTTTAGTCAGAGGAAAGGAGATGAGAAATTTACTCTTATCGCCTATGCTTGTTACTGAGATATTTCCACCAAGCTGTTTATTTAAAATATTTTTGGCAATATACAGCCCCAAACCTTTTCCATTTTTCTCTTTTTTTGTTGAGTAATAAGGCTCAAATACATAGGGGATGATATCTTCATCTATTCCACCTGCATTGTCTTCAAACAATACTCTGATTTTATTTTTATGAAGTAATGTACTGATGATTATTTTAGGATTTTTAATCTTTCGATACTCAAAGGCTTCTTTAGAATTAGCTATGAGGTTAGTGAGTACTTGGACCAAAAGGTTTTGCGTGTAAAACGTGTCTTGCATCTCGCCAAGAACCATTTCAACATTGATATGACGTTGCTGAAGATCTTCTTTCATAAGTTCATATGCTTCGGTAATAGCACTATTTGGATCAGATAAGGTAGGTAATGCATCAGTTTTAAAGAACTCTCTAAAGGTGGTGATCATATGAGATAATTCACTAGTATACTTACTTATATTTTCTAATGCGGTATCTAGGTCCTTATCACTGATGGGAGCAAGGGTCTTTTGAACTTGCAAGGCACCAATAATAGCAGCAATAACACTAAGTGGTTGACGCCATTGATGTGCAAGCATCCCGACAATTTCTTCCATAATATCAAAGCGTGAATGTTGGATGATGAAATCATCTTTCTCCTGACTCTGTAAGATGGTATTGATTCGAGCAATTAGCTCAACCTGATTGATCGGTTTTCTAACAAAGTCTACCGCGCCAAGTTCAAAACTCTTCTTCAAAATTTCATCATCGTCTGTAGCTGTTACCATGACAATAGGAATACTCGAGAATTTAGTATTAGCCTTAATTGCTTCTGTCGCCTCAAGGCCATTGATCTCCGGCATTATCACATCCATAAGAATAAGGTTTATCTCTTGGTGCTCTAATGTTTCATAGGCCTCAATGGCGGAAGTCGCACTGTATGTATTTTTAAATCCCTCACTTTCGAGAATAGCTTGTATAAGAATAATATTAGTGCTATTGTCATCAACAATCAATATATTCTTATCAAGTATGGAAAGATATGAGGTCATTAATACTCTTTATAATTTTGTTGTTTATACTAGCGCTATCGGGATTAAACAAAAGTAAAACCAATAAATTAGCGATGCTTATACATGGTACACTCACCTGCGTTCGTAGGTGGATTGTCTCTGAGGTAGGTAAGGTCTTCTTTTGTCTGCTCTAAGACACGTTTTTGTTGTAAAAGAGGAAGCATTTTTTCATTTTTACTGGTCATGTCCATATTTAAATCCATAACATATGATTCTACTTCTTTATCGAGGGCATCCAATGCCATTTGTATATATTCTAATGATTTCATCTATATCCTTATTAAAAGAGTGTTGGTTCAAGTGCTTTCAGTTTGAAGCTGCGTCTATGAATGTCACAGTATCCATGTGCTTTTATAGCATCAACATGGGCTTTGGTTCCATACCCTTTATGTCCTTCGAACCCGTAAGCTGGAAAAACTTTTGCGAATTCTACCATCTCTCTATCTCGAGTAACTTTAGCTAAGATAGATGCCGCAGAAACTTCAGGAATCTCTGCGTCAGCCTTGATCATAGTTCTTAAACCGCTTACACCAAAGCTTGAGTTTCCATCAAAAAGAAAGTCATCACTGTTAAGATGTTGCATAATGCGCTCAAGCCCTGTAGCTAAACACTTTGAGATACCCATCTCGTCAATCTCAAGTGCAGAAAACTTGACAATATGATAATCTGAATTTTCCATAATAAGAGGAAAAAGTTTTTCTCGTTTTTTTTCACTGAGTTGTTTAGAATCATTAAGTCCTTCAATTTCTTTATGCAATATGACACCAGCCATTACTAAGGCACCTGCTATTGGTCCGCGTCCTGCTTCATCTATGCCACATAAGCTCATTGAAATCCTTTTGTTTTCCATTTTTCACATCTCAATATCAAAATGTTTAGGGGTATTTTAGCTCTCTTGTACTAATATGTTTGGAATTATATCACCTTAGTTAATGTAAGAGTAAAAAGGTGAAAACTATGAGGTAGAGATGTTATTGCAAGCGTGTAAAGATTCCTTATTAGAACATGATATTAATCCTCGTTCTAGCATTGAGTATGATATCAATGGAGAAATCCATACCTTAAGTCTAGAATGGATTATTGAAGCATTTTTACAAACAGAAAAAAAATCATTTTTTATTGAGCTTTTTAAAAAGGTTTTAAAAGGAAGTAATGCTGAGATAGAACAGTTTTTTCAGCAGATGGGACAACTTATATTAATGAGTTCATTATCCCAAGAAGCTGTGGACGAGACAGATATTTCATCTGCAAAAGGTTATTAAGATCATGAGAAAATATTTTTTTAATGTGTTTCTATCACTTGCAGTATTGAGTCTGTTTAGCGCGTGTTCAAAGGTCAGTGATGAAGAGATAATTTTAGCACGTCAGGCAGTAAAAGAAGGGGCCCTTTTACTTGATGTACGCACTGCGAAGGAATATAAAGAGAAACATATAGAAGGGGCAAAGAACCTTCCTATACAGGTCCTTGATAAGGTGTATACTTATCTTCCAAAAGACACAGAAATTGTTGTGTATTGCCGTACAGGTAGCAGAAGTGAAGTTGCAGCAAAATTTCTTCGAGAGCAGGGTTTTAAAGTACATGATGTAGCTACTCAAGAAGATTGGGAAAGAGAAATAATAATAAAGTAGTTTTATTTCCTGTGAAATGAATGCATAAAATGATAAATCGTTTGACCAAGGCTAATACCATGACGAAGTTCAAGGATATGTAGCTCTGCGGAAAGTTTTTCTAGATTGTTTCGTTTTAAAGAAAGAGAATGGTTAACACGTTTAGATGAAACAGTGTTAATAAGACGCATTACTTCGCCATCAAAATGTGCACCTACCGCCAGTTGAATCTCTTTAAGCGCTTTTACGACACGCTTTAACTCATCCATCTTGAACTTAATATATGTTGTCATCTCTCTTCCTTGTATCTAACTAATAAGACCATACTATCATAGTAATTATTTAAAGCTCAAATAAAAGTGGAGTTACTCTGTATATTAAAGAAAAAAGATGAATTTTAATGGGAAATACAATGGGCTCATTGGGTAAATGCCGACAACAAAGGTACTAAAGCATAATTCTTTTTCTAAAGCTTTAGTTTTAAAAGCATGTAGAGAAATTGTAAGACTATACTTCATCACTTTTAGTCAGGGTCATCTCATATAGCCATTGTTGCAAGGGTAAAAGTTCTTCATAAATATCATAACAACGATGGATGAGTGCAGAAGAGAAATATGTCTCATCAGGAGAGAACTTCTTATTGACTACCATTCCGTTAAGAAGTGCGAGTTCTGGGTAAGGATAAGTTTTGTCAAAACCACGAGGCAGTCGTTTGTAAGAAGGTTCAATAATAAAGTAACCTTTTTTCTTGCATTCTTGTAATATAGAATGAAGTTTATCTGCATTGTCTAAGTCTAAAATATAAGCTCTGTATGTAGAGAGTAAAAAGGTATCAAATCGACGAATACCTGCTCCTATCACATATTCTTCAGGAGTAGCACGGGTGTAGAAATTGGAAGATTGTGTGCGCTTACCACTTCCTTGCCAAAACACAACACCTGTGTGTGTTTTTAAAGGCGTCTTATCCTTAGCAAAACGCGTATCTCTGTAGATACGGTACATTGATCCATTTATTTTTGCAATTGCATTGATAGTGGGAACCAAGGCTTGAATATGTTCCCCCATCTCTATAACAAAGGCGCGATTCGCTTCTAGAATATACTCTGTATAAATATTTTTTCTATCTTCAAACCACTCTTTTGTATTGTTCGAACGTAAGTCTTTTAAAAATTCTAAACTCTTCTTTGAGTAACCATTAAAACCCTCAGCCGCGCTTTGAGATGTTGTTGTATGCATTTAACTTCCAAACTTTAAAAATAATATAGATATGAGCTGAAATTATACATTATTTCACTAAGGTAAAATCAGGTATAATTCCACATTAAAATACAACATCAGTTAACTAAAAAAGGTGAAAAATGAAAAGTATAATAAGTTTAATTGTTTACGCAATATTTATGGCTTCATTCTCATATGCTGAAGACTCAGCTCTTGTAGCTGCAGCAAAAATGAATGATTTAGCAAAAGTTAAAGCAGCTGTTGCAGCGGGTGAAAATGTAGATACTGCAGGTGAAGGTGGGGCTACTGCCTTGATGTGGGCATCAAAAAACAACAATATTGACATAGTAGATTTTTTATTGTCTAAAGGTGCGACGGTTAATGCTCAAGACAGCGCAGGTTACAGTGCTCTGATTTATGCAAGTAATGAAGGAAATGTAAAAGTTGCAGTTGACTTAATTGAGCATAAGGCAGATGTGAATATTCAAACTAAAAATGGTAACACGCCTTTAATTATTGCTGTGCAAAATGGTCAACTTAATATTGCTAAACTTTTGGTTGATAAGGGAGCAAGTATTGATATGCCAGATGGCGGTGGATATACAGCTTTGATGCATGCAGCAAGAGATGGACATAAGACAGCATCTAAGATCGCAGAGTATTTTATAAAGCATGGTGCAAATACGAATTTTCAAGATGAAGAAGGCTACACAGCATTAATGGCTGCAGCTGAAGTTGGACATGCTGATATTATTACGCTATTGCTAAAAAATGGAGCGGATAAAAATGCAAAAGATAGTGAAGATATGACAGCATTAGATTATGCTCAAGCAGAGATGGAAGAGTTAGAAGCTGTTGAACTTGAGAAACACAAGCAGGCAATCAAACTTCTACAATAAGATGATATGCAAAAGGTTTACACCTTCTGCTATCTCTCCATATCCTTACTCATATAAGCTAGTCCTAGTGCGACTACAATTAACACACCAAACATAACAAGCCAAACAGTAAAGTCTGCTCCACCTGTTTGTGAGACGGCTGCTTTAGGATCCATTTTTAGTCTTTAATGTATGAACAGCAGTAATCTGTAATTGTTTTTATTTTTACTTGAAATTTAGAGTTGGCAGGTACATTGAACTGCTCACCACCTTTGATAGGCACAAACTTATCTGAACCCGGAAGCTTTACCTCTAACTCGCCTGAAGTGATGTCCATGATTTCAGCATCTCCTGCACCAAACTCGTATTCACCTGGCATCATAATTCCAAGAGTCTTTTTTGTACCGTCTTCAAACGTTAGCGTACGACTGGTCACCTTTCCATCGAAGTAGAAGTTTGCAGCTTGCGCTACAGTTACATTTTTAAATTCTGACATGATCTTTCCTGTGTTATTTTAATTGATGAAATTTTATCAGAAAGAGTATTAAATAGGTCCCACTAATTTTCATCTCTTTAGATAGACAGGTAAAATAAGCTGTGGCGATTTGCAAAGCAGGTATTTATTTCCTCGGTTTTACATAAACAAGACTACTTTTCTTAAACAGGTTTCACAATTCTTTTTATCTCTTTAGGTAAATGAGCAAAGGGAAGCTTCATGACTCTCTTTGGCTCACCTTGTACAGAAATAGAAACATCTACTTCCATGGTGTTGGGATTAAAGGAGATAAGTCTAATGTCTCGTTCATCTTCGATATAGGATATATTTTGTTCAACAAGGTTGATTACTTTTTTCTTTTTAGCCATAGTGAAATTTTAACATTATATTTCACTTCCCCAACGCAGGGTGTCTAATCCGTACTTTTCACGTAGTTTTTTTGTTTTTTGAGTTAGCGTGTACTGTTTTTTATCTTCTTCGTAATCGATTAGAGATAATGCACGATGAGAATGTGTGGTGAACGCAGAGGCAGATATGCTGATGCGAATGATTTTTAAGGATGCGAAACTATCAGCTTCTTTGAAAAGCTCAATGCAAAGGTCTTTAAAAAACTTTTCGCTAAAGAGCCTATTATGTGAAATATTCGCCTTGCCTTTATGCTGTAGTTCATAAGAAATACCCACATGAAAGGTAGTGGGTATAACGTCCATACGCATAATGGCAAAACTAAGATGACGACTCAATATGATAAGGCGTCTTAGGGCTTCACCTCTATCTCGGATAGGATCAAAGGTGCGAGAAATTCCTATCGATTTTCTGATATGTTCTTTTTCTATAGGAGTGTTGTCGATTCCACAGACTCGTTTGTATAGATCCCATGTTGACTTTGTTTGATGCAAAAAAAGTTCTTTTGCCTTTTGAATGTCTCCTAGGGTTTGTAAACCATATCCATGGAGCTTTTTTGCTGTCTTCCCTCCGATACCGGGGAAGTCCTTTAATGGTATATCATGGATAAAAGTATCCACCTCTTCTTTGTAAACGACTTTAATACCAAAGGGTTTTGCCTTATTGGTCGCAAGTTTTGCTGTATATTTACTAGGTGCAGCTCCGATAGAGATAGGAAGTTTTAATTTTGCTTTGACTTCATCTCGTAAGTCGGTGATAAAAGAAGGCACATCTTTATCTTCTATCAATCCACTTAGGTCTCCATAAAACTCATCAATACTTCCTTGTTCTAGAAGAGGTATACGAAGTCGCAGAAAATTATGGAGCTGATGAGAGAGGCTTTGATAAAGTTTCATGTTGGGCTTTTTGATAATGATATGAGGACATTTTTTAAGTGCCTCATTAATCGTAGTCCCTGTCTTTATTCCAAAGCTTCTTGCCTCGTAGGAGGAGGTCGTTAAAATCCCGCGAACCCGTCCATCTGTATCGATAAACTTATTGATATCATTATGACCAGATGAAGGGTTGTCTTGAAAGAAACTCATGACAAAGGCACCATTATTGGCAAGGCTCATCGTCTGTTGGGTGTTTTTCTTTGAAAAGATATGCTGGTCTGAACGTCCACCAACACCCACAGGTCTACCATACAGACTAGGATCGACAATACGCTCGGCAGAAACAAAAAAGCAGTCAAGATCAATATGGATTTTCATAAATAGAGCATATCCTTCTTTGCCTATCATATAGAGAAAATATGGCTCAGAGATATAAAATGTACAGACCTTAATACTGTAGTAGATAAAAAAGGTTAGAATATCTTTTTATTTTACATAAGAGGTGTTTTTTAACGGTGATGAGATTTATTCAAATACTTTTGGTGGCATTGATGTTAGTAGGATGTTCTACTAAGGTTTACACTCAAAACGAAAGTTCCTTGATCGTTATAAAAACACCAAAACTAAAATATGCAGATTTAGGCTATATTCGTCGTAATACAGATGAGCTAAGAGCAGATTTATACGTTGCGGGACAACTTGTACAAAGCATTGAAATAAGTACTTTGATATGCGTAGATGATGGCTGCTTGAGCAAGAGTCAGTTTAATGAGGAGTATCTTCATCCAGCCTATCCAGATGACTTGCTTTTAAATGTTTTACTGGCTCGTCCTATCTTTGACAAGGCTTCATTACACAAGACAGAAGACGGGTTTATACAGAATCTAAAAAGCGATGAGTACAATATCATCTATAAAGTTGAGTATGGAAAAATATACTTCAAAGATATACAGAATAAATTTTTGATAAAAGTTTCAAAGACAAAAGGATAAACAATAATGAGCAATAAATACGTTGGCGCACATACATCTGCTGCAGGAGGAGTGTTTAACGCCCCTATAAACGCAAAAAAAATTGGTGCCCAAGCATTCGCACTCTTTACAAAAAACCAACGCCAATGGGTGGCAAAAGATTTAGATACAGAAACGATTGATAAGTTTAAAAAAGAACTTGAAGAGGCTTGCATCGAGCCGAAGCATGTTCTCCCACATGATTCGTATTTGATTAACTTGGGGCATCCTGAGCTTGAAAAACGTGAAAAATCACTGAATGCTTTTATTGATGAACTTGAACGATGTGATGTATTAGGATTAGACAGACTGAACTTTCATCCCGGTTCATTTTTAAAGAAGATCTCTGAAGAAGAGTGTCTGGATGCGATTGCAGAGTCTATGAACTTTGCGATAGATAAGACAAAAAATGTAAAACTGGTTATGGAAAATACAGCAGGTCAAGGCTCAAATCTTGGATGGAAGTTTGAACATCTAGCACATATCATTGATAGGATAGAGGATAAGAGCCGTGTCGGTGTGTGTTTAGATACGTGTCATACCTTTACAGCAGGATATGACATCCGTACTCGAGAGACTTATGATATTACTATGGCACAATTTGGTAATATAGTGGGATTTGAATATTTAATGGGTATGCACTTAAATGACTCTAAACCCGATTTAGGCTCACATGTAGACCGTCATGAGAGTATAGGCAAGGGTAAAATTGGACTAGACGCTTTCCGTTTTATTATGAATGATGAGCGCATGGATGATATACCGTTGATACTAGAGACAATTGATGAGAGTATTTGGAAACAAGAGATAGAACTGCTATACTCTTTGGAAGATAATTAAACTTAAGATTTGGGAGAATGAATGAAAAAGATTTCATTATTATCGCTTGCAGCAACAACAGTTTTAATGGCCAGTGGGTATAAAATACCAGAACAATCACAAAAATCGGTAGCACTTTCTGCAGCCAATGTGGCACATGCACATGGTGCAGATACTGCTTATGAAAATCCGGCGAACATGGCCTTTGAAACGGGAAATGGCTCTTTTGAGATGAGTCTTGGTTATATTCATTTAGCAGCGACCAAGTTTGATGGAACGGTGACAACAGCATTTGGATCAGACTCTAGTGGGGCAACGTCGAAAAAAGAGAATTTTTTGATTCCGACTTTTTATTATGTTTCACCCGCGGTGGATAATTTTCATTTTGGTTTAGCCTTAGTCTCTCCTGCTGGACTCACTAAGCGTTGGGATGAGCAACCGGCAAAAGGATATGCCGAAGAGTTTTCTCTTATGACCTATGAGCTTAACCCAACAGTATCCTATAAGGTGAATGATAAGTTCGCTGTCGCGGCAGGTTTGAGAATGATTTATGCGGAGGGTACAGTCAAATCTACTGCACCTGCTCCAACAGATTTAACGCGAGATATGACAGGAGACACTTTAGAGTTTGGATATAACTTAGCATTGACCTATAAGGTAACACCAGAATTGAGTTTAGCCGCAACCTATAGGTCAAATATTGATCTAGATGTTGAAGGTGATGCAACACTGTCAAATTCAGCTATAGCTCCTATTCCTATCTTATTGCCTACTGGAATACCTGCAGGTTCATATTCTGGCCCTGTCTCAGTCAGTGTACCTGCTCCAGCAACACTTAATCTAGCAGCAGCTTATACCTTTGATAAGACAACGACGGTGGAAGCTGTTTTTGAGAGAACATACTGGTCAGCATATGAGAACTTGGACTTTGAATATCCAACTGTATTAGACCCAGGGTTAATAGGTTCATTCGATACCGTACGACCTAAAAACTGGAAAGATGTGAATAGTTATCGTTTAGGTGTGACGCATAAGTATGATGCTGACTTGACCTTGATGGTAGGAACGGTATTCTTTAATACGCCAATGCCTGAGCAGACTTTAGGTTTTGAACATCCAGACTCAAAAGGATGGGCTTATTCTGCAGGTTTTAGACATAAGCTGTCTGATGAATATGAAATAGGTGCATCTTTCTTGTATGCAGATAGAGAGAACAGAACAGTTAATAATACTAATGCAGGGACTACCATTGATGGGACCTTTAGTAATACAGCAGTATATTACCTGAGTCTAGGAATAGAATACAAGTTCTAATCCTTTGCCCTTATGGGCAGAGTATTTAATAAAATGTAGTCTCTATACTTTTTT
>JBFFDB010000013.1:0-14326 GCA_041559595.1 Sulfurimonadaceae bacterium | reverse complement strand
GCATTTGTAAAAGAGATATTGATCTCTTCGATGAAGAATCGTACTTGATGAAGAAGTTTTTGCAGGGCAATATTCATCTGTCCAAGCTCAGTGTCATCTTTTTCATCAATGTGTGATTTTGCAAAGTCTCCGTCTCCAGACCTTTTCATTACATTTGTAAACATTGTAAGTGCATTAGTGATAGATGATCTTACCGCTGTTGCAAAAAGAAACACAATTCCCGTGATCAGGACACCTGTAATAAGAAAGAAAAATTTATAAAATGTCAGTTGAGTATTCATCTTGTCTGAGGCAGTAGATAGTTCTTCTTCTTTTAATTTGATAACTTTTTGAAAGGCTTCACGTGAAGCCGTTGCATAAGGGGTAAGGGTTTCTTTGTATAAAGTATAGTTTTTAACAGTGTTATTATTTATGTCATCTGTTGTGAGTGCATCCATCATCTGATACGAGTTGTCCAAGAAGGTCATCGTGCTGTCTTTAGCATCTTTTAGCAAGTTGATTGAACGTTCATCTTCAGTCATATCTGCAAGCTTATTGAAAGAGTTTCGTATGTTTTCCGTGCGTTCTTTGAGTTTCTTCATATCTTTTTCATAATTTCCACCAAGCATGATATCACGCGTAGTTCTAGAAATATAATTAAGATCTTTTTGGATGTGAAGAGTCTCCATAGCCCCTGCGGTTGAGTGCTCTTGAAGGTTGTTGTATTGTATCCCAATACTATTAAGAGTGAAAAAGGCAAAGCTGGCTGCGCCAAGGACAGAAACACTTACCATTGTCAACAGATAACTAATCCGTTGTTTAATACTAAGATTTTTTAGCATTTTATTGAACATGAAGACCCCTATTGGACATGAAATTATGGTTATTATAGCAAATATAGATATGATTTTAAGTAAAAAACAAAATAAATTATAAGTTATAAATGGTTATACTCGATTTCAAGAATAGTTTGTAAGTAGGTACAAAAAATGGCAAAAGAACATAGCTTTGATATATCAGCAAAGATTAGTATGCAAAACTTTAAAGATGCTATTAATCAAGCAGAAAAAGAAGTGATTACACGATACGATTTTAAGGGTATCACGGCAGATATCAACTATAATGAAAAAGCAAAGACCTTAACATTAACAAGCTCAAGTGATAATAAACTTGAGGCCCTAGAGGATATTGTGATCGGACGTCTGTTAAAACGTGAACTGAGTTCAAAAGTACTTGGTGAGGCTTCTATAGTTGATGCAAGTGGTGGAGATAGACGAAAGGTCTTTAAAATAGTTGATTATATTGAGTCTAAGGAAGCAAAAAAGATAACAGCTGAAATCAAAGCACAAAAGATGAAAGTCAATGCAGTTATAGAGGGTGACTATATTCGTGTTAAGGGTAAAAACCTAGATGATCTTCAAAAAGCGATGAAGCATATAAGAGGCATGGAATGGGATGCTCCTTTAATATTTGAAAACTTTCGCTAATCATGAACACTCTGGCACAAGAAAAAAAAGCCAAACGTTATAAGTCAATAGATAAACGTCTTATAACCGAGGGCCAACACCTTGACTTTACTACCTATGAGTCAAATGAAACAAAAACACAGATGAATCTTTTTTTGCAGAGTGATACCGTTGTGGATGGAAACTCTAAGGTGCGTCTGCGTGAGATAGAATCTCTTTTTGTGATTGATGAAGAGTATGAGAAGTATCAGCAGTATGCACAAAAGCATTTAAAGAACATAGCAAAGAATAAAGATGTTTCTTTTGCTGATAAGGCTGATATTGTGTATTCAAAAGCCTCCGAGGTCATGGACGAACTTTTTCAAAATCCAGATTCATTGGCAAATATGCAAAAAAGCCAAGATATTGTTGATGGCTTTGTAAATCTTGTTCTTCAAGATGAAGCGACACTTGCTTCGATTATGAAAATTGCCGCACATGATTATTACACGCATACCCACTCTATCAATGTTAGTATATATTCATTGAGTTTGGCTAAGTTTTTAGGCCTAAAAGATAAGGATTTAGAAGATATTGGGATGTCTTCAATGATGCATGACCTGGGAAAAAGCAAGGTTGATTGGGAAATAATCAATAAAAATGGAAAGCTTACAGATATGGAGTTTGATCATATGAAAAAGCATCCAGCAGCAGGCTATGATCTTGCTCTTAAATTAGGGATTACTGATAAACGAATCTTAGCTGGTATTAGATCACATCATGAGAAGCTAGATGGTGGTGGGTATCCTGATGGACTTAAAGATAAAGAGATATCTCTTTTTCCTCGTATTATTGCTGTATGTGATATCTTTGATGCCTTAACGACAAAACGTTCATACAAAGATGCTATGACAAGCTTTGAGGCTATTAGTCTTATGAAGAAGCAGATGCAAGGGCATGTGGACATGAGACTAGTGGATTCACTCATTAAAATGTGTATGGTCAAGGAAGGATAAGAATGTCTAAACTCAGCGTAGCCGAAGCAGCGGAAAAGTTCAAAGTCTCTAAAGAAGCAATACACAATAGAATTCGCAGAGGTAGTTTAGACTGTGTCATAGAACACGGTAATAAATATGTTCTTATTGATGAACCTGTTTCAGCTCCTGTAGAAGTGAAAGATACAAAATATAATCTATACATTGAAGAAGAGAATAGAGACTTAAAGCAAAAGGTCAAGGAGCTTGAACAGCAAAACTTAGGTCTTCGTGAACAAAAAGAAGAGATGCTGATTCAAGAAAAAGAGAAGATCGAGCAGATCTACAGAGAAAGAGATGAACAGCTAAAGCAGGTTCTTCATACAATCACTTCGAAGTTTTTACCTCACATGCAAACGACTAATACAGAAGAAACAGTATCTTCTTATGTAGAAGCTGACGATATCATTGACTCCTCTTTTGAAGTGAATGATCTACGTGATATAAATAGTGCGCCTATGTCTTTAAAAAGCTTTCTTAAGATAAAAAAATATAAACCTGCAAAACATCAGCGCATTAAAAATCGTTTTAAACGTTTAATAGGCACAGATGATAGGATTGTACGTAAAGATGGAAAGATATACATAGACCCTGTAAAACACGACTATCAAGACCTTTTAGAGTAGGTTCTTTTTGGCGGTCTTAATGAACTGTCATTAGGTCCTAAATGCCTTCTTTTTCGAAAACAACTATTACATATCGCATGTTTACTGTCCAGTGCCAAGGGTTTGGTACAGATACGACAACGTGGTACAAATTGCGCATTTTTCAGTGTGTTTTCTATGTAGGTATTTAAAACCTTACGTGAGGTTATCGCCTTTTCAGGCTCAAAAAATATTTCTGGAAAACGGTAATTAAGCCAAAGGTATAAAGAGACTTCTTTTACTAAATCCTCAATATGAAGAAGTGTTTCCATTGACTCGGCATATTCTCCATATAACTTACTTGGGACATAAGGAATTGGTTTTTGCTGTTCCATGTGCCCGATATAGTTAGAAAAGGTTTCCACAAGATAAGGAGACTGCGTCGATAAAGGTGCGCAGGCCATATGATATTTAGAGCTGAGATCCAAGTCATACTTGTCTGTGTATTTCGCAACTTCGATAAGGCTCTCAAGATTGGCAACACGGAAAGGCCCGTCAAAGGTCATATGCTGAATAAAGAATCGTAAGATCTCTTCTAGATTTTTAGTCTCCAAAATTTTTCCAACGAGCAAGATGTGTTCTAAATTAGCCATAACGTTTAATGGCAAAGCTATCTTATGCAAAGGTTTATGAAACTGCTCATGAACAGTCTTTAAGACAGCTGGTGTGAGTGCTCCGACATAACCTTTTTCTTCCATCCCGTATCGTCCGGCACGTCCTGCAATTTGCACAACCTCTGTTGGCTGGAGCTGACGACGACGTTCCCCATCAAATTTAGAATCTTTTGAAAAGAGTATGGTCTTAATAGGAAGGTTTAGTCCCATAGATATAGCATCTGTTGCGACGAGCACTTCTGTTTCACCTTCTCTAAAACGACGGGCCTCTTCACGTCTGACTTCAGGGGATAAGTTTCCATAAACAACGGAGACCTTGTAGTGTCTACTGAGTTGCTGTTTTAGTTGTAAAACATCTTTTCGAGAAAAGGCAATAACAGCAGTTTGTGGCTCTATTTGGTTAAGCGGAGTAGCATGCGTCATCATTGAAAGAGGATTCTTACGCTCAAAGTAAACCACCTCAAGTTCTTCGCCTAACCATTCAGCTAAGGCTTGAATCGCCTCAAGTGCATCAGGTGAACCTGTCATGTAGACATTTTTCGCAGGTGCGCCAATGATGGCATTTGCCCAGGCCCAACCACGGTCTCTATCATTGATCATCTGGACTTCATCAATAACACAAACATCCACATCAATGTTAAAGTTAAGCATCTCTATAGTGGAGCTTATATGGGTTGCATACTCGTCTACTATCTGTTCCTCACCAGTGATAAGAGAAGCACTCACACCATCGCTCTTTAGGTTTTCATAGCCTTCAAGTGCTAAAAGTCGCAGAGGTGCTAGATAATACCCTGTATCTGCCTTTTCTAAGGCTTTCATCGCTTGATAGGTCTTTCCACTATTGGTAGGTCCTACATGAAAGATAAGTTTTCTACGCATCTCTCTCGCAACAGGGAAAAGGTTTTTAAAGTCACGGATAGTACGAGCGAGAAGTGCCTCACGCTGTTTTTTCAACTTTAGACCTTGGATACTATGGTTAAAACTAAAGAGTATCTTTCTTGCTGTTTTTGGTGGTATATGCAGATCATGATGAAGATAGTTTTTAAGCTCTTCAAGTACAAAGTCAGTGATGTTCCCACGATCCATATCTAGGATGGCAGCAGATTCTACACATGAAGCAATAAGCTCGTTCAACTCTTCTTCAAAAGCATTTTCAATCATCTTATTGTGAAGTGAAAAATCATCTTCAAAATTGATAGGTTCACCCTTCCATAAACGAGGTAGAAGGTCTTTTAGAGGAATTTCTGAAAGAGCTTCATATCTTAACTGGTGCCCCTCATAGGTGAAAATAGATTCTTTATGCATGATAAGGTTGTAGTCCATAAGTTGCAAAGACTGCGCTTGAAAATGTTTGCTAAATACGGATCGAAGTACTTTTTCACTTAAGGGAGTATAGTCAAAACTATTTTCAGGTGGCATGGTCTTTAAAGCTTGTAAGATCTCACTGTCTTCAAGATAAGGATGAGGGACAGGAAGGCTTGAAACAAAGGCATTGGCTTCATCTTGTTTAATATCAATAAATTTTTGTTTGATCTGTAGAAGGTAAGGGCGGAGCTCATCTATATCGGATTCACTTAAGATGGTATAGGGAAGGGCTTCCGTTTTTAGCTGCAATATTTTGGAAAAGTTCTCACCAGCATAGGAAAATGAGATGGGTGTGAAAAACTCTAGTTCATTCTCATCTGTAAAACTGACTTCAAGGATATTCTCTAAGGTCTGTAGTTTTTTGGCAAGGCGCATTTGATGCAGTACTTTTTCTACCTTAGGTAAAGAGATGCGTTTAGTACGCTCGTGTATAAAGTGCGCATGCAAGGCTTTTGCCTCTTGTTCTGAAAGCGTGAGTTGATCTAAAAAACTATCTATCTTTTCAATCTTATCTGATGATTGCTGCTTTTCTCCGTTACCTGTGAAAATCTGTCCAAGATCTCTAAAGTAGTTAACGATGTCTTGACGTGCTTGTACATCAGCCTCAGACCAAATACGTCTAAAGGTACGAATAAGTTGTTCTGAACCGAGGTCCTCCTGGGGGAGAGAAAGGGTATGCGAAAGTTCCACTAGTTTGTCGTAAGGGACTCTAGTAATACCTTCATCAAACCCATCTCCGTCAAAATAATTACGGATAATTTGATTATATTTAGTAAGTTTCTTTGTCTTTTTAGCCATTATAAAAGTATAACTAAATAAGAGCTAAAGTTTGGTGTGTTGGAAGCTTTTTATACGATAGCTAAGGGATTAATCTGCTATCCTACTAAAAAAATATAAAGTAAGAGAATATGGACAAAGAATTTCCGGATGAATGGACTCAAGAAGAGTTTTTGAGAAATAAGATAAAACTTGAGAAAGAGGGGATAAAAGTTCTCTTGATCGACACGATATTGAACCCTATTGATTATATAGATACGATGACCTACAACCCTGTTCTTTTGAAAGATGAACCTGAAGGCTCTGTCTTTGTCTTCTATTGCGATAGTGGTAAGGCCACAATGGATAGACTTAAGGAATATAAGGAAAAGTTCCCTAAGCAGCATTGCCTTTCTTTAAAAGGCGGGCGTGGCTATTGGAGAAAACATTTTCAAATATTAGAGGAAAACAATGAGTAATTACGAAGAGTTAATCAATCAATTTATAGTCGATATTAATGAGGCACGATATTTCGATGCGCATGAAACCTTAGAAAAGATTTGGTTTCCACGACGGTTTGAGGATGATCCGGAGATGAAACTGGTAAAGGGTTTAATTAATGGAGCTGTCTCTTTTGAGTTGATTAAAAAAGGTAGACCTGAGGCTTCTGATAGAGTTTGGAAAAATTATGAAAAGTATATAGTTTTACTTAAAACTTTTGAAAGCCCATGGATGCGTAGGTATGAAGAATTAGCACAGCTTTTAGAGCAAAAAAGAGCAGAGTTAGTCAAAAATATATAGCCTTTTTTCAGTTTCATCTAGATAAGATTGATGAACTTTTTTTAAAGGTATTTTGATGATTCTTTCTATGCTTGTGTTTGTAGGGTTAGTTGTGTTAGTAGGCATGATAATTTTTTATCTTATCTGGATAAACAAACGTCAAAAGTTAGAAAAAGAGTCTTATGAACTGCATCAGGTAATGCAAGCGCATTATCATCAGCTCTTACATATTTTAGATGAGATAGAGCCCTTAATGACGCATGATAAAGCATTTTATGAAGAACTTCAGTTGTATGTTAAAGAACACCACAGTGAGTATCCTATCTTGGGTGATGTGGATGGAGTAGAAGCAAATGAGTTTTATGATTTTTTACTGCATCTGGAGCATGATGCAAAGGATCATATCTGTGTTTTTAGTGGACCTATAACACAACAATTAGACCAGATGAGATCAAGCCTGATGCGTGCTAGAGAGACCTTTAAATATGCAGATAATGAGTATAAGTTTCTCTCCTCAAGTTTCCCTGGAAATGTGATCTCTAAACTCTTAGAAGAAGAAAAAATTATGAAAGTAAAAGGAAACGTTTAATGGATTTTTTGGAAGCAATGAACTTTAGACATGCCTGCAAGGTATTCGATGAAACAAAAAAGATTCCCACGCAGATAGTAGAAAATATTGTTGAGGTTGGGCGTCTGTCTCCTTCATCTTTTGGTATGGAACCTTGGGAGTTTTTAGTTGTGCAGTCTCAAGACATCAAAGAGAAGCTTCGTCCGTCATGTTGGAATCAGGTACAAATCACTTCGTGTAGTGAATTGATCGTTTTTGTGACAAAAAACACCTTGATTGAGCCTGGTTCTCCTTATGTTGAAGAGATGTTCAAGCGCAAAAACATGCCACAAGAGATGTTTGATACATATATGAATGTGTATGGAAGTTTTTTAAGTGCAAAAGCGGAAGGAAAACCTGATTTTTATGAAAATTGGGCAGCTAAACAAGCCTACATAGCAGCGGGTAATATGATGACATACGCCGCAACGCAAAATATAGACTCATGCCCTATAGAAGGCTTTGATAAGACAGAAGTACAAGACATATTAGGTATAGATGGAAAAGAGAGATCAGTTGCCTTGCTTATAGCCTTTGGAACAAGAATAAACGAACAACCTACAAAAGTACGTTTAGAGACTGAAAAAGTCTGTACTTATTTATAAAATAGTGGATATAGCCTAAGTTATATAACTTAGACTATTCCTTTCAAACCTCTTTAATTCTAACATGCTAAAATCCCGCATATAATAAAATATAGACTTCAAGCCTTTAATGGATAAAAAAGTTTAACTAGGAAAACATAAAATGAGTAAAGAATTTATTTACAACGAAATGTTGGCACATATCCCTGTGTGTTCACACAAAGCACCTAAGAACATACTATTGATTAGTAATGCACCAGAAGGTATTCAAACTGAATTAGCACGTCACCTTGGGCTAAATGTTACTGTAGGTGGATTAGACAGTATTGCTAATGGTGAAGACGCTAGTTATGACATTGTTCTTATCGATTCAGCTTCAGCTATTTCTCGTGCAACATATGCGCACTTAAACCGTATTGTAAAAGAAGATGGTCTGATCTCAGCACTAAACAACTCTCTTGATGATGAAGAGACAACTAAAGAGCAGTTAAACGCTATTGGTGAGTACTTCAAAGTTGTTATGCCATATAAGGCTGAAGATAAGACAATGATCCTTGCTTCTAAAGAGTATCACCCAACTGCAGATGTTATCTTGCACCGTACTGACCTTATTGATGGTCTTTCATATTATAACTGTGACATTCACATCTCAGCCTTTGCTATGCCAAACTACATTCGTTCAACTTACAGAGGCATCATTAAAAACTAATGAAGCTATATGAGTATGCTATAGCACTAACAGGTGGTATTGCCACCGGTAAAAGTACAGTTGCTAGTCTTATGAAACTACACGGTATTGCCGTGATAGATGCAGATGAGATTGCTCATGAACTTTTAGATATTCATCATGATAAGATTGCGCAAATGTTTGGTGAAGAATTTGTCCGTAAGGGAAGAGTTCTTCGCACAAACCTTGGTAAGGTGATCTTTTCTGATGAGGCTAAGAAGAAAGAGCTAGAAGCCTTTATTCATCCCCTTATTCGTCTTGAAATTGAAAAGCGAGCAGCTGAGTATGATTCAAGAGAATTCCCTTACTTGATCGATATTCCTCTGTTCTTTGAAAATGGTGCGTATGACATTAAAGATAGTGTTGTCGTCTACACCCCTCCTGCTATTCAATTAGAACGTTATATGAAACGTAATGATCTAAATGAAGAAGAGGCAATGGTGCGTATTAATTCACAGATGAGTATAGATGAGAAAAAAGAGCGAGCAACGTGGATCATTGATAATAGTACAACCTTGAAGCATCTTCAAGCTGAATGTGAAGCATTTGTTGATAGAATTAAACGAGAGACAAATTATTATGAGAGGTACAAATAGATGAGACAGGTAGCAAAATACTCTGCTAGTGGAAATGACTTTGTTATTTTTCATGCCTTTAAAAAAGAAGACTTTTCTTCTTTGGCAAAGCAACTATGTCACCGTCAAGAGGGCGTAGGTGCAGATGGCCTTATTGTCCTTGTACCACATGAAACGCTTGATTTTGAGTGGTGTTTTTATAATGCGGACGGCTCATCTGCTGAGATGTGTGGAAATGGTTCACGTGCCTGTGCTCATTACGCCGTTGATAATCATTTGGCACGAAATCGTATGCGCTTTTTAACCTTAGCAGGTGAGATTGCTTGTTACGTTGACGGAGATCGTGTTAAAAGTGACCTGACTCCACCAAAGATTCTAGACGATAAGATCGTAGAAAATGGAAAAAAATGGTGGCTGATGGATACGGGTGTTCCACACTTAGTGACGTTTGATGCAGACATAGAAAACTTTGATATAGAAGAAGCAAGAGAGCTTCGTCATAAATATAACTGTAATGTAAACATCGCTTCAATTGAAAGTGACCATATTCGTGTACGTACTTATGAACGCGGAGTCGAAGATGAGACCTTGGCCTGTGGTACAGGAATGGCAGCATGTTTTTATAAGGCATATTTAGAGAGAAAAGTGAAAGATCAAAGCCTGGTGAAACCGACCAGCGGAGATGAACTTTCTCTAGGTTTAGAAAATGGTATAATCACCTTTACTGGGGATGTTAGAAAAGTCTTTGTTACACAGATAAGCTAGATATATTTAAGTCGGAGAATTTATTGTTAAGACATTTGTTTCTTTTATTCGTATTGTTATCTTCTTTACATGCCTTTGAAGCAGGTTTTACAAAAGAGTATTACAAGATAAAAGACGCAAAGCTTAAAAAACAGACCTTTGTTGACATCCTTATCCCCAAGATACATGAGGCTCAAAAACAGATCATCTCAGATCGTCTCTTCATTCAAAACTTTTTTAAAAAATACCTTTTTACCTATAGTTTAAAAGGTCGTTTAGACCTTGGTCGACTTATCAAAATATCTAAAAAGTATCGTATTAAACAGATGTATAATGAGGCTGAATACCTTTTGAAGGTAGATACCATTCCTATCTCTTTAGTCTTGGCGCAATCTGCCGTTGAGAGTGCTTGGGGAGAGAGTCGCTTTGCACGCGAAGGAAATAATCTGTTTGGGGAATGGACCTGGGGCAAAAAAGGTATGATCCCCGCAGGTAGAGATGAAAATGCCAAGCATAAACTACGTATATTCGACAGCCTTGATGATTCAATCGCACGCTATATGCTAAATCTCAATAGGCACCATTCCTATAAAGATTTTCGTATTTTACGTGCTCAGTATCGTTTAGAGGGCAAGTTTTTCACAGGCTTAATCGCTTCAACACAGATGACGAATTATTCTCAGATGAGAGAGGTCTATAATGAACTTATTGCAAACGTTATCAAGGGAAATAAATTTATGAGTTATGAATTAGACCAAAGAGAGAAGTTTCACAAAAAAGGGTAAACCCTTTCTTACTTTTTATCAATAACGTCTTTGGCCCCTTTTAGTGCACCATCAAGTACTGAACGTGCAACACTCCAGGCATGAACACCCATCTTCTTTGCATCTTTTGCCTTTTTAGATTGCAATAACACAGAACTTTTTTGCATCGCTTCTTTGGCCAGGTGTGAGAGCTTGTCTCCTAATATCTCAAGTGTTTCTTTGGAAATAAGTGCAAGTTCTTGCATATCATAACGGATATCAGAAAGTATATTCTCAAGCTCAGCTTTGATAGCGGGAGAGCTTTGAGCGCTTAAGGCTTCAATGCTTTGGATGAAAAGTGCGTCGGTGTGATGAAGCTCATCATACAAGGCTTGAGGGTCATCAATAAGAATGAACTTTGCCTCATCCGGAGTAAACAAGAACTTCTGCTGAAAGCGATCAAGGGTGCGAATAAGTCCTGTACGCATTCCTTTGATAGTCCCTTCTAGAATAATACCTGCTGAGTTTGGTGATGCTTCGGCTACTTCTATAGCAGTGCGTAAAATAGTCGAGATTACATGACGGATTCGAATAGCAGAGAGTATTCCTTCATCCAGAGTCTGAAGGGTTATCTCTTTAGAGAGTTCTTCTAAGGTCTCTTCAATATTGGTACCCTTCTCTAGGGTTGTGATGATAGCAGACTCGACCATCTCTTCTAGAAGGTTTAGCAAGTCCATAGACTGGAGCTCAAAGCTGTGTAGATAAGCAATACTTGGGCTATCTGGGTTACGTTCTTTGATAAGTTCTTCTATCATACTAAAGAGGGCATGTTTTTGACTTTGAAGTTCATGGCTTTTCTTATCAAGCTGACGCTCAATGCGTTCTTTTTGTAGAAGGAGTTCTTGAAGTTCGCTATCAAGTCCCTTTGTTGATTGCGTTATTACAGCTGTGCTGAATGTCTTTATCTCATTGGAAGTAGCGTTGGTAATGTCGATATCCCACTCTGAAGACAAGTGTTCAATCACATCACTGATAATCTTTTTTTGCTTAGTGCTATCTTGTTTTTCAAGTTGCGTACATTTGTCTAAAAGGTCACGTTCTAGTTTTTCAATACTCATATCTCAGCCTTTATATGGATAAATGCGAATGGCTCGTATGTTTGGTGTCATTGTAAAGAGCCAAAGCGTACTTTATTTGTATTAGAGTACCATTTTTACTTTGTGATGTGCTTTAAGCGCTGCAAAGATAAAATTTCTATCATCTTCATTGTGCACTAAGAGTTCTAAGTTCATGCTGATGTATTTTCCTGATTTACTATTATTAGAATGGCTTAATCTATGAAAACGATCATTTATTACATCAAGAATAGCTTCTTTTGTATGGTCTTCATGGGCTGTAATAATTTTATATTTCCAGTCACATGGGTAGTCGAGTTCTAGTTTTTGATCAACCTCGTTTATATTCACCACTTTTGCCTCCTTCTTTGGACTCAAGTTGGACATTAGAGATCACCATGCCCTTATCAATAGCCTTCACCATGTCATAAATGGTCAGCAGGCCGATACTCGTTCCTGTAAGTGCTTCCATCTCAACACCCGTTTGACCTGTTAGTTTAGCTGTCACAAAAAGTTTGAAGCCAGGAAGTTCAGGAAGCTCTTCAACATCACAGTTAATACCTGATAGGTTTAATGGATGGCACATAGGGATAAGGTCAGATGTCTTTTTAACACCCATGATAGCTGCGATAACAGCAGTCTGAATAACAGGACCTTTCTTTGTTTTTTGTTCTACAATAGCATCAAAAGCATCTTGGCTCATAGAAATAATCCCACTTGCTACGGCCACACGTGTTGTTTGCTCCTTTGCGGAGACATCGACCATTTTTGGTCTATCATTTTCATCTAAATGCGTTAAATTCATAATTTTCTTTCATATATATAATCAATTCAAAATTATAACATTACTTATAAGAAATACAGATAAGCTTACAATTTAACCATAAAAGTCTGCAAGTAGACAAAATTTCGTCTATAATGAGATATGCAAAATTTAGTACAGATATATAATAATAACAAAGACCTTATTCAAGACTTCCTGATTTCATCACTTAAGCAGACAGATTTAAATCTAAATGAGGATGAACTTTTTGCGATGATGTATAAGAGTTTTCCTTCCTTAGAATTACTGTATACCTCGGATGAGGACTATATCCAAAACTCTCAAAATATTTATAGAGACAAGAGGGTGACACTTTCTAAGAATTATGATAGAAAGTACCTTGTTCATAAAATCAATGATACCTTTGGGTTTCATGAACCGTATATCTCTACGGCAACGAATCAACTGTGTATTACAGTGGTATGTAAAACAGATACAGGATATCTCTTTTTAGACTTTAGGGTACGTTCACTGCTTGAGCGTTTTGACCTGATACAAACACAAAGCGGTATGAACCTTTTTAATAAGATAGCTTATGCAAGTATCAGTGGCGGCTTATTGTTCTTTGGTATTTTTTTAGTTTTTTATGGCTTTTATGATTTTGGTACCTATATGTTTGGAGAAAAGTCATTTAGCTTGGAAACAGTCTTTAAGCCTATCATCGCGTTGACCCTAGGTCTTGCTGTGTATGACTTGGGTAAGACGATTTTAGATGAAGAAGTCTTGCCAAGAACACAGCATAAGAGCGAGGGTTTTAATGCAAAGACACTGTTAAAGTTCTCTGTTTCTATTATCATCGCGCTTTTAATTGAGTCACTCTTGGTCGTGTTCAAAATATCTTTGAATGATTATAAGGACTTACCTTATGCAGCCATGTTAATTGGTTCTATTTCAGTTTTGATCTTAGTGTTTGCGGTGTTTATTTATTTGACGAGAAAGAGTAAGTAAGAATTGACAGACAGTTTTTAAAACTGTCTATCTAAAGAAAAAAGTGTTTAGTCTTCTAGACTCGCTGGGTCTGTGATGTATCCTGTTACGGCAGAAGCCGCAGCAACTGCAGAGTTAGCAAGGTAAATACCTGAACTACGTGCACCCATACGGCCTACAAAGTTACGGTTTGTTGTTGCAATGGCAACTTCACCATCTCCAAGAATTCCCATGTATCCACCAAGACAAGCACCACATGTTGGGTTAGAGACAACACCACCTGCATCAATTAAGATATCAATATATCCTGCTTTTTCAGCCTGTTTGAAAATCTTTTGTGTCGCTGGTGTAATGATAAGACGTGTACGACGTGCAACACGCTTGCCTTTTAGAATTTTTGCCGCCATCTCAAGGTCAGACAGACGTCCATTGGTACATGACCCGATAAATACCTGATCAACCGCTATCTTGTCTGCAACAGCTGTGCTTAAAGGCTTGCCATTTGATGGAAGAGAAGGATAAGCGATAACAGGCTCAAGCTTGTTTACATCGATTTCAATAACTCTTACATATTTTGCATCATCATCAGAATAATGAAGCTTTGGCTCACGTGCTAGGTTCTTGTCAGCAAGAAAGGCCTTAGTGATATCATCAACAGCGATGATACCATTTTTTGCACCCGCTTCTATTGCCATGTTACACAGTGAAAAACGACCATCCATATCAAGATTTTCAATGGTGTCACCACAGAACTCAAGTGCTTGGTACAGTGCACCATCCACACCGATTTGACGGATAACTTCTAGGATAAGATCTTTTCCATACACATTTGGTTGTAGCTTACCTGTGAAAACAACTTTGATC
>JBFFDB010000012.1:0-14633 GCA_041559595.1 Sulfurimonadaceae bacterium | reverse complement strand
TAAAAACTGGTGACAAAGATGTTACTACACTACATCTAACTTAACAGGGGTTATTCTTAGTAAAGAAGCCCTTTCTACTCTCTGCTTTTATAAGCCCCTTATGTTATAATCATTTTTTCTCAAGGGGTCTTTATGTCAGGAAGCACACTTATTATAGTTCTTGCAATACTTTTTTTATTTTTATTTCTTCTTCTTTTATCGTATAAGATTTTTCCAGAAGACAGAGCAAAAAAATCCAAATCCACTCAAAAATCCAAATCAGTTCGTACGATAGATAAAACACAGCCTTTTAGTTTTGAAGATATTAGCCATGTGTTTGGAAATAATAACAGCACAAAAGAAGACTTTCTCGAGGCGATCGAACAGCTAATACGTCATCATGGAAAGATACAAGCAAAGATGGGAGATCTTCCTCATCCTGACTTTAAACGCTATGAAGGACTTATCATTACCCTATGTAAGAATGCAAATGTGGATAAGGATGCTATCTTTATCTTAGAGAAGAAATTGCAGGCCTTGAACGTAAGGTACAGTCACCTTATTGATGAAGCCGTGAGAAAAGGGTTGGCAGCACGATATTAGAAGAACAAATCGTCTAGGTCACCTTCCGCAGGGGTATCACTGATTAGCATACTTTCTGTTTGTAGACAGTCGCTAATGATAGATTGGTCTAGAAAATGTATGTCTTGCGCTGTTTTCTTTACAAAGACATCGATACGAACTTTTTGTAAAGAATCGGCGATACCAAAGAAAAATGGTTTCATATCGCTTAAAAGCTCTAAGTGTTCTACTTGTAAAAGAACAGATGATAAATGTCTAAGCGCCTGGGCTAAATTGCTATATTTCAAAGTTGAGTCTAATAGAAATGCATAATCAGAAAAGGATGTTGCTAACTGTTTAACACTTTGCTGTGTTGGTGCTGTGAGCTTTTGATGAATGGTTAGTTCTAAAGTTTCCTCAATTTCCTCAAGTTTGTCACTAAGTGTTTCGACATCTCCGGCAAAATGACTGATAAACTCCAGTGCAGATACTTTATCTAAATGAGGAGTATAAAAGTCTAACTGTTCTTTAGTGAATTTTTTTTCTTTTTCGATTCCATCACTTAATGTGATGGTGACATTTTCTTTTTGGGTCTTTTTTTGAATAGCTTTTTCTAACTCAGAATTTTTACGTTGAAGTTCACTGAGTAAGGCTGCTGTTGATAAATTTTCTTCTTCAACGAGACGTTGATATTCGTGAAGTTCTTTTGTCTCTTGTATACGTTTACATGTGCGAAACAAGATAGATAAGAGTTTAGAAAAGTCGATAGGTTTAACAAGAAACTTACTAACGCCAAGGTCAATAAGTTCGATCAAGTACTTAGCCTCATCATGTGCAGAGGTCACAACAACTACCTGTTCTTCATTTAGCTTAAAAATATTGCGAATCATCTCAATACCATTCATGCGGGGCATATTGATATCTGTAATAACAATATCATAGGCCCCAGACTTATAACTGTCTAAGCCCTCTTGTCCATTGATAGAGACATCCAAGGATTTAAATAATTCTTGAAAAATCTTTGAATAATTTTCACGGATATTGTCATCATCTTCGACATAAAGTGCTGTTAAAGTTTTTGAAAAAGGGAGAATCTCTTTGATTTTTCTCATTAAGAATTCTTTCTTTGGAGGATATAGGTGATAGGATGACCTACCTTAGTTTACACGAAGGGCTGTATTAAGCATGATACGCGCGCTATAGTAGTTGATGTATACCTTCCCTTTAATCAGTTTAATACCTGTAGTCTCATAAATAGTTGTTGCTGTTTTAACACCATCGATTTCAAGTGTTTGAGAAATGGTTGTTTTGACCAGTGCAGATTTTCCATTTGGATCAATATTGAATTTTCTATCTAGCACTTCAATAAGGTTTGATTGTACATTTTTCCATTTTTTGCTTAGATGACGAAGGTATTCACTAAAAGTATAACGACTTGTGTCAGATGATTCTATGTTTTGATCAGTTATGCTAACTGAGGTACGTGCAAGAAAGTGCTTTTTTAAGGCTTGTAGGTTTCTGTGCTCTTTAGCGATCTTGACACTATCAAGTGTTTTTGTAATGTTTTCCTCATCCAGTACTTTAGCACCAAAAGCAGTTGAGTTTAGAAGTAAAAGAGCGAAGATAGTCGTTAGTAATAATTTCATTTAAATCCTTTTTCACATACGCTGTTAAAGTATTATAACTCAATACCTACGTATTTTGTGCTTAATATTCATCTTTTGCTTGAAATTTTGCAATGATTGCATCCTCAGAATAGAAGATAAGTATATCTTCTTCAATCTTTACCTTATCCGTTTTATTAAGCGCTTCGTGAAAAGCATCTGCTTGTGCCATTGTTTCCTCGCAATACATGCGCGTTGAAATTATATGGTTAAAGTGAAGACTATTTTCATCCTGGACATATGATGCTTGAATACGATTGCAGCCATCACTTCCGTGAAGGGTGTTATTGTTAATATGGAAAACAAGATGTACTTCAGGTTGGGTCGATACATTAGTAGAATCTTCTTGATTCAGCTCTATTAGACTCCAGTACGTATTTTTAATGGGTTTGTTCGCGTTGACTCCAAAACACCCATTAAATAAAAACAGCGCCGGTAAAATAAGAAAGATATAGAGATATTGTTTTAGTCTTAACATGATTAATCCTCTTTTTTACGCTTATTATACTTGAATCGAATATAAGTTAAGAAATGTTTTTATTGAGTTTGCAGACTCTTATACATTCTCTTTCGTATACTGCAAAATCGTATCTGGTATTTTTCCTTCAGTGATAACAAGCCAGAGGGATCGAGGTCGATGATGCATCTGCTCTTCATCTAAGTCAATATGGACAATATCGTCTTGTTTTAGTTTTAAGATAAGATTGTGTAATTCGGTATCGTAGCCAAAAAAATGAATATAGTTATGTATCGCTGGATAAAGAGTCTCAATCTGTTTTTTAATGACTAAAAGTTTGATCTGCATTAAAAATCCCAAGCGCAATAGAGTGCCAATTTTTTGAGATCTAGTTCCCAGAGAAATGAGCTCTTTAAATATCTCTTTAATAGCTTTTATATTTCCCAGTAAAGCTTCTTTTTCAGACGCTTGTACCTGTACATTCCATGCATCCTCAAGTTTTTTTGCTAAAGGAAGTGTTTGCAGAACTTCATTTTTATCGATGAGGGTATAGCAAGAGAGAAAATCTTCATTTTCATATAGTTCTTGAAGTCTAGTAGAAAGAGAAAAAAGATGCTTTAACTCTAATGTTTGTTGTTTCATGGAAGGGATGTGTTCAAGTTTTTCAAGCTCATCTTGAGCTAGATTGTACTTTGCTGTGTAAATATGTTGACGACACGCTTGTACTAAGTCTTTAGCATCATGTAAAAGCTCTTTATAACTTTTAATCTCTTTTAAACAAGGATAACTATGGGTTACAGCAAAGATCTTTTCATAGTCTTTAGCATTAACATTATTAATGAATTCAATAAAGAGGCTAGGCTGATGCAAGAGCACTTGAATAAAACAAAATTTTGAATTTACACGAGAAAAAGGCTCCAAAATCTTAATAAGTTCAGTTTTTTGGTTAGTAATAACATAAGTTTGCGCTTTTAAAAAATAACTGTCCCAAACCTTTTCCATGCGTAAAAACAAGGCGCTTTTTTTCAAAAGAGGGGTTTGCTCAGAGATGCTATAGGCTAAAGAGTAATTCTCATTAGAAGCAGCAGAACGAAAGGCTGGATAATGCGTAATAAAGTTTTTAACTTGAGTGATTAGATTAACTTTAGAAGGCACTCTGGAAAATTTTTCTAAAAGCAGAAGGGCCTCTTCTTCTTTATTGTTTTCTATCTTGACCAAGGCATCTCGCAAGGTATCTTCCCATTCTTCTTCGATGGTAGATAAAAGAGAAGAGTCTTCTAATAGGGGGTAGTCCTGTACGAGTTCATAGGCCCTATCGTAAGCATTTTCATTGATATAGGCCAAAAATATGTCTTGGGGATAAAGCTCATAAATAATTAGGATACCTTCTTCGCAAGCAACAATAAGCTTGTTATCCTGAGTGATTCGGAGTTGATAAGTTTTAGTTGGGCATGAGATATAGGCTGCTTCACGAATTTTTTCTTTTTTGAGATCTATGAGTAAAATATCTTTTGTATGTCCAGATACAAGTAAGAAATCACCTGAAGATGAGACCATAATAGAACTTATGCTTCCCAGACCTGTTTGGTAATGTTTGTGAATTTGAGAATTATGCAGATTAATAATATCTAGTGCACCTTCTATATTTCCACTGACCAACATATCCTCATTGATAAAATTGAGTGCATTGATACGCACATGGTTAGGGGTGATACGTTTAGGAGATACTTCCGTATGAATATTTGTGATAACAATACTACCTCCATATCCTGTCGTTGCAACAAGGTCACCTGAGGGGCTAAAGCATGCAGCCGAAACATAATTGACCTTTGGTTGTGTTAACAAGTGCGGTGAATACTCAGGGAAAGAGCTAAGACGTGATACCTGCCCTGTGCTAAAAAGATTCCACAAATATACCCTGCCTGTAAGTGAACCCGCAATGAGATAAGAGGAGCTTGGGTCAAACTCTAGGGTCTCGATTTTATTTTGTAGAGTTGGAAAAGAGTGATGGAGTTTATGCGAGTGTATATTAATGACGCGAACAACAGATTGATTCATCTCACTATAAGCAAGGTACTTCCCATCCGGACTAAACGAAATACTTTTTTTCTCATGATGTACATCAGCATTATGGAAGGTAAAGTCGTGTTCTTTTTCCATCGTTTCTAGATCTAAAATAGAAAATACTTTATCTTCGGTAACAAGTGCAAGTCGATTGTTATGCAGAAGTTGCAGATAGATAATATTTCTATCTAAGGCTAGTTTTCTATAAATTTTCATACTACTATATTATCATAAAAGCTTATGAATTAACTTCTTTTTAAAAAAGGCACAGGTTTTGCTTTTATGAAAACATGTATATTCAAAACAATAGTTCCTTTCTGTACTCAGCACCAGATGACAATTTTTCTCCTGTAAAAACCACTAGGGCTCAGGCACAAGAATCTTCAGGTCACAGTCTTGAGAATTTTAGTGAAAAAGCAATCTTGATCTATGAAAAGTCAACGGCGGGCATGAGCCCTGAGCAAAAAGAAAAGATCAGTGAGTCATTAGCAAGTATAGGCAAGGCTGCGGCTTTTGCTTCTATCAATGGATTTGACACTCAAAATGAGCGTAATGTTGTGAGTCAATATTTTGGCAACCTCAGTGGCGTTGTTAGTGATGAAACAATTCGCAAGATGATCCATTCCAAGCTAGACAATCCAAGTTTTGAAAACAGAGAGTTCTTTGAAAAGTTCTCCAATGAATTAGACCAGCCCTTGCAAGGGATAAACATTAAGGTCTAATAGCCTTCTTCTGTACTTTTTATTATTTCACTCCACGTTTAATTAAAAAACATTAGCTCATTGTTAGATAGCTGGACTTATAATAGTTCATTGACCTATTGGACAAAAGGATGTGCAATGAAAACAAAATTATATACGCTCGTACGAGTTTTAGCAGGCTTGATGCTGGTTGTTTTTGGTTCGAATAAATTTTTTGGATTTATTGAGATGCAACCAGGAAGTCTAGAGATGGGAGCTTTTATGATGGCTCTTTTTCAAACAGGTTATTTAATGAAACTAGTGGCTGTTGTTGAGGTGCTTTCTGGTATATCGTTTTTATTGAACAAGTACACTGCTTTAATGGCAGTGGTTCTTATGCCTGTGATATTAAATGCCTTTTTAGTGCATCTCTTTCTTGATATCGGAGGTATTGGTGGGGCAGCAGTTTTACTTCTATTTACCATTGTTATTATGATTAATAATAGTGATAGATATAGAGATATATTGCGTCCGTAAAAGGATGAAGGATGATAAAAACAAGACTGATTAGACGAAAAGAACAACAGGAGATGCCTCTTTTTGATGGGGCATTTGTTGAAAATAAACCTATTCCTTTTCCTGACATTAATGGAACAATGGCCTATTCAAATCTGTTTTACTGGGCAAATTTGGAGGCTAAGAGAACAGGTGAGTTTCCTCTTCATGAGCATAAGGGTTTTGAGATCATGACCTTTATTCATAAGGGTCATGTAGAACATTTTGATACAGCCAGCATGGTCTGGACACCCTTGCAAGCTGGGGATATACAAGTTATTCAAGCAGGCTCAGGGGTAGAGCATGCAGAGCGTATCCAAGAAGGGACCCAACTCTTTCAAATATGGTTTGACCCTGATTTTTCAAAAACATTAAAACTTCAAGCGCAGTATAAAGATTATGATAAAGACACTTTTATAACTAGCAGTACTAAGGGTATAAAAGAAACGGTTTATCTTTTTGAAGGTGGCTCCGTACAGTACCTAAGCCAAGGTCTTGGTGTTAAGAAAGCACATTTTGAAGCTGGAACGCATGTTCTAGAGTTGGATGTGAAGTCGATCTATTCTATGTATCTATTAGAAGGTGATTTTGAATTTAATGACCAAAAGATGCATAAGGATGATTTTCTTATATGTGAAGATGGAAATAGCTTAGAAATTGATGTTAAAAAAACAGCGGTATTGTTTATTGTACAGACACCAAAGTCTGTAACTTATTCACGGTTCATGGACAGGTACGTATAGAGGCTACATAAGTCCACGCATCATAAGATGTTGGTACATAGGTTTTAGCATGTACACGTCAAATACCCACCATGCAGAACGAGGCACTGAAATATCTTTCCAAAATGGGATGGATGGCATTGGTCCATCATATCCGAACTCAGCCATAATAATCTTTCCGTATTGTGTTTTTAATGGACAAACAGTGTATCCGTCAAATTTCTCTTTTAGTTCCTTACCTTCCATGACAGAAATAAGGTTATTTGTCATAATAGGAGCATGATGACGTGCTGATCCACCTGTTTTGCCCATAGGAATACCACAAATATCTCCAATACCGAAAACATTGCTATAGCGACGGTGCTGAAGAGTCTCTTTATCTACTTCTAGCCAGCCTTTAGCAGTTCCTTTCTGCCAACCAAGCAAAGAGTTTTTAACGGCATCTACAGCACTCATAGGTGGGACAATGTGAATAAAGTCATATTCCATATCGACTTGTTCATATTTATCGATAGTCTCATACATCTCAAAGTCTTCATCATACACACCCTTCTCTTGCCAGAAGTGATCAAAGGTAGCTATCTTGTTGTGTACGTCTATTTTTGTCAGGTTATGCGTGAATTTTGTAGACATTCCTTCATATCCGTCTTGTACTCTATGAAGTTCATCGGTTACATTTTTCAGGCTAAATAGAGAAGCATTGTTTGTAGCAAAGATGAACTCTGCTGATAGTCCGTCTTTTTTAAGATAGTCGGCACTAAGGTACAAGATTTTTTGAGGCGCACCTCCACATTTAATTGGTGTGTTCGGCTGAGTGTAGATAGCGCGAGGCTTTTTCCCCTCTTTAGCCGCTTGCTTTAGATCATTAAACCATTTCCATGTGAGTTCACCACCTGCGTGTGTTCCCTTTTCCAAATCATTGAGGTAGACAGAAGCGATACCATTTGTTCCAATATCCTCTTTGGTAAGACCCTCAATCAGTTCATAGTGATACTGAATTCCCGCAGCGACGACAAGGAAGTCATAGCTGACTTCTTCACCACTTCTTAGCGTGAGTTTGTTATTGTCTGGATCAAAAGTTTTGACTTCATCTTTTATCCATTTAACATCATCAGGGATAAAGTCTTTGTTGCTCATCTCAACTTCATCAGGTTCATAGACACCTGAAGCGATAAAGACTTGCCCGGGTTGATAAAGATGGATTTCATTAGGAGCGATTATCGTGATATCAGGATTATTAAGTGATGAGCGAAGACGGGCCATAGCCATGATCCCGCCAGCTCCGCCGCCAACGATAACAATCTTACCTTTGGCATCGGATGCATGTACTTCAGTACTGGTCGAACCCGCAATAACAGAAGCTGCAATCGGAGATATTCCCATCAATTTTAGTGCATCACGTCGGGAAAGTCCGTCTGTTAGCTCATTCAATTCCGCAATCGGTGTCTTCTTTATCATAATGCTGCCCTATAGAGTATGGATTTAATTGTTGACAATATAACATAATTACATAATAAGCTTATAGCGGAGTTCTAAGTGAGGACTCTATCTAGCATGAATTGGATAGAAGTTTTTCCGTTAAAGACATTTTTGTTGAGGGTATATGAGCATGAGATGCCTTGGCCTGCACGAAACTCTTCATCACAGCGAAAATACATCAGATCATAGGTCTGGCTGTCTTGAGGATTTAGACGAAGTTCAATCTTTGCATGTTCCTTCTCTTTTCCTAGCTTTTTTATGGAGACAATCTGTGCATTGTTGGCAAGGAAGCGCGGACGAGGGTTTGCTTCGCCAAAAGGTTCAAACTCTTCGAGCAGGTTAAGTAGTTCAAAGTCGATGGCAGAGCTGTCAATCTCACCAAGAATCTCTTCTTGAGGAATATAGTCCTTAGCAGGAATAGACTCAGCCTCTTTATTGAGCGCTGCTTTGAATGCAGCTATGTTTTCTTCTTTTAGACCCAGTCCAGCAGCCATCTTATGTCCACCAAATTTTTCAAGAAAAATTTCTTGTGACTTTATCAGGTCATAAATACTTATCTCTCCGATACTTCGTGCAGAACCTTTTGCCATGCCAGTTTCAATAGATAAGACAATAGCAGGTTTGCCAAACTTTTGGACCAAGCGTGAGGCAACAATACCAACGACACCTTCATGCCAGCCTTCATGTGCAACAACGATGATATTGTCTTCAGGACTGACTTGCTTTATAGCATGTTCAGTAGCTTCGGCTTCAGTGGCTTTGCGTATCTGGTTGAGTTGATTTAAAAGTTCATACTGTTTATACGCAAGATGTTCACTATCAGCTGTTAAAAACTTCAAGGCAATAGAAGCATCTTCCATACGACCTGCGCTGTTCACTCGCGGAGCGATTTGAAAGGCAATATCTTCGGCTGAGAGCTTGGTCTTAACCAGCATGTCCCTAATGATACTTATGCATGGACGAGTTGAGTGTGTCATCTGCTCCAAGCCCTTGATCACAAGGGTACGGTTAATGTCATTTAGAGGCATAACGTCAGCAACGATTGCCAGAGATAAGAGGTCTAGAAATTGAGAGAGATTCACAGAAGAACCTATCTCTTTTTTGATTAGGCCCATTAGAAGCCAAGCCACCTGCGCTCCGCATATCTCTTTGAAAGGGTATTCACAATTATCAAGTTTGGGATCGACTATGGCATAGGCATCAGGTAGGGTTGATGAGGGGGTATGATGATCTGTAATAATAAGGTCAATGCCCCTTTTTTTACATGCCTCTGCTGCTCCAAAAGCATTGATGCCATTGTCTACGGTAATAACAAGGTCTGCTTCTATACGATCAATTATCTTTTCTGATACTCCATACCCATCAGTAAAACGGTTAGGTATTGTTGCTTCAATAGGATAGCCTATTGCTTTGAAGAACTCTATCATCAAGGCAGTTGAAGTCACACCATCTACATCATAATCGCCAACAATATATATTTTTTCATTGTTTTGTATGGCGTGAGCGATACGCTTAGCAGAACGTGTACCATCATGCAAAAGAGAAGGATTTGGAATATCAGAGAGTTTTTTAAAACCTGTACTGAAGCGCTGAGACAAAATCTCATGTAGGCGCGCTTTGGAAAGCTTAGGCATTAGGAGCTAAGGCTGCTTTCACAAATGCTAAGATTGATGGGTTTGGCGTTGTCAAACGAGAAGTGAATTCTGGGTGAAACTGAACACCTAAGAACCATGGATGATCTTTAATCTCAACGGCTTCTATTAGACCATTGGACTCACCTGTAACAATCATACCTGCTTTTTCAAGTTCTTCTCTGTAGGCTGGATTGGCTTCATAACGGTGACGGTGACGTTCATATATCACTTTTTCACCATAGGCTTCACGTAGGTGTGATTTTGCTCTAGTCTCACAAGGGTATTCCCCTAAACGAAGTGTCCCACCCATAGGAGATTTATGTGTACGAAGTTCTTTGTTTCCTGATTGGTTAATGAAGTTGTCGATGAGATAGATCATTGGATTGGTTGTTTCAGGATTGAACTCAATTGAGTTTGCATCTTCTAGTCCAAGAACGTTTCTAGCATACTCAACAAGCGTCAGTTGCATACCTAAACAGATACCTAGATAAGGAAGTTTTTCAACACGCGCGTACTCGATGGCTTGAATCTTACCTTCAACACCACGATTACCAAAACCACCTGCTACTAGAACACCATCACAGTCTGCAAGAAGTGCTTCTGCTCCCTTGGTCTCAATATCCTCAGAATCGACCCAACAGATCTCAACTCTTGTATCAAGATGTGCACCACAATGAATAAGAGATTCGATAAGTGATTTGTATGACTCTTTAAGTTCTAGGTATTTACCGACAAAGCCGATAGTCACACGATCACTTGGCTGAACGATTTTCTTAACCAATGCGTCCCACTGCTCCATATCTGGATGCAATTCACCAAGTTCAAGCTCTTTAGCGATAGGGCCTAAAATATTTTGTGCCATAAAAGTGATCGGCACGGCATAAATTGTTGCTGCGTCCAGGGCTTCAATAACGCAGTCTTGTGGAACATCACAAGAAACAGCTAGTTTTTTCTTGAATGATTTAGGAAGAGTGTCTTCTGTTCTTGTGATAATCATCTGTGGTGTAATACCAATACGACGAAGTTCTTGAACCGAATGCTGTGTTGGTTTAGACTTATGCTCACCAGCAGCTTTGATATAAGGGATAAGCGTTACGTGGATAAAGAATGTTCCAGCAACATCTTCATCATGTTTCATTGTACGAATTGCTTCCATATATGGAAGACCTTCGATATCACCAACAGTTCCCCCAAGCTCTACAACAAGGATATCATGACCCTCTCCAGCTTGTTTGATACGGTCGACAATCTCACCAACGATGTGTGGAACAACTTGGATAGTTTGACCAAGATATCCACCAGCACGCTCTCTTTCAATAACAGAAGAGTAGACCTGACCGGTTGTAAAGTTTGAAGTTTTTAAATAAGAGCTATCAAGAAAACGTTCATAATTACCAATGTCAAGATCCGTTTCTGCTCCATCTTTAGTTACAAAAACTTCACCATGTTCAAGAGGAGACATAGTCCCTGGGTCAACATTAATGTATGGATCGATTTTAAGCATCCCGACTTTTTTGCCTGAATGTTTAAGCAAGGTACCAACAGAAGCGGCTGTAATACCCTTGCCAAGACTACTTAAAACCCCACCCGTTACGAAAATATACTTTGTCATCTTGAGCCCTTACATATATATGTTTAATTATGCGAATTATAACTCAAAAAGCTTTATGTTTAACAATGCTTTTATTTAATATTTGGATATTATATGCTTATTGACAATAAAATAATTTTTATAAGATAAAAGGATATTAATGGATGCAATTTTACTTTATATCGTTGTTGCGCTGGGTGTATCAACGGTACTCAATATTATTTTGAAACAATTTGGAATATCACAGATCATAGGCTATATCCTAACAGGTACGGCGTTAGCCTATGCTTTTGATATTCAGCATGAAGACTCTCATGCAGTCGAGCTTTTAGGAGAATTTGGAATCGTCTTTTTGATGTTTACCATAGGCCTTGAGATCTCTTTAGCACGATTAAACACGATGAAGCAGATTGTATTTACAAATGGGGCACTGCAAGTAGGTGTTTCTGCTCTTTTGTTTTTTGCTTTAGCGCATTGGACTTTTGGCATTGATTATCAAAGCTCAGTTATTGTGGGGCTCTCTCTTGCGCTGTCTTCAACGGCAGTTGTTCTTAGTTATCTAAAAAGTTCAAAAGATATCCACACTACCTATGGACGAAGATCGATGGGTATTTTGATATTTCAAGATATAGCTGTTATTCCAATCTTGTTATTGATAGGTTTTATGAGCACAGACAATGTGTCTGTTAGTGAGATCATCATCCAAACAGTGTTTAGTGCGATTGTTCTGATTGGTCTTTTATTCGTTGTAGGACGTCGTGTTATGACTTGGTTATTGCATTTCTCAGCTAACACAAAGCTCGATGAACTTTTTATGGGATCAGTTTTGGTGATTGTCACGGGAGCATCCTACCTAGCCCATGCTGCAGGATTTACTTATTCTTTAGGTGCATTTGTTGCAGGTATGATCATTGCAGAGACGAAGTATCATCATAAGGTCGAGGCAGATATATCACCTTTCAAAGACATACTTTTGGGTACCTTTTTTATCACAGTGGGTCTAAAGATCGATGTCTTGTACTTTATCGAACATGTTGAACTTGTCTTGTCTCTTCTTGCGGGGATACTTCTTATTAAGACCTTCGTTATTTTTGCTGTGATGAGTGTCACCAGTAAATTGCAAAATGCATTAAAAGTTGCGTTGTCTCTCTCTCAGGTTGGAGAGTTTTCTTTTGCTATATTTGCGCTTGCGAGTGCAGCACATCTTATTGACACAGACTTGATGAACGTACTGGTATTGGTGGTTGTTGTCTCGATGATCTTGACACCGTTCATGATGACACGTATAGACACTATAGCAAAGAAAGTGTTTCCTAAAAATCTACATGAATATGATATGGAAAAAGTGCAGGTCCATGCGAACCACATCATCGTCTGTGGGTATTCTACTGTTGGTAAGTTTGTTGTAAGAGAGCTTAGGCAAAAAGGAATTGAGTATATTATTGTTGATAACTCATTAAAGCATGTCAAAGAAGGTCTAGATGATGGAGAAGAAGTCTACTACGGCGACATGTCAAAAGAGTCAATTCTACAGGCCTTACATGCAGAAGATGCTTCGGCAGTCATCGTTACTCTAGACAATGCTGAGAAAAAACTTCTTATTTCGGAGGCTATTAATAAGTATGAAAAACCAATTAACCTTATTGTAAAAGTAGTCAGTCTTGAAGAAAAGAAGATGCTTCAAGGACTTTCAATCCAGGCGATGGTAGATGGAAAAGAAGAAGTAGCGAAGATTTTAGTCGAGCATAGTATTCATTGCGCTTTAAGATAGAGATGGACAGAAGGTTTTTTTTAGCGGGAGTTCTATTTGTGTGGCGGCTAGCAGCTGATGTTCACGAATACATTCAGATTGGACTGAGTACTTATTTTAATGATTTGATTATTAAGACTGATAAAGAGATTAAGTGAGTGTTTTGTTTAGTCGGTAGAGTTTATTGATAACGAGACAAGAAGTAAACTTAGTTACCTCTTGAGCCTGGTTTGATAGCTTCTGACTTTCCTTCTTTACATAAAGGACACTCATCTGGAGAGTACATCTCAAAAGTAAAGTCATCTAGTGCAAAGAATGGAACACCATCGGGTAGTTTGCAGTTTGGCTTTTTACTTAGGTCTGAACCTTGTCTATCACAAAAACCACGGTTAGCAAGTGCGGCAAAACCAACAACTACACCACCCATCTCTTCAATAGCAGCGGCTGCTTCCATAGCAGAACCACCTGTAGTGATAATGTCTTCACAGATCATGACACGCTCGCCTTTAGCTACTTCAAAACCACGACGTATAGTCATCACTTTATCAACTCGTTCAGCAAAAATCGAACGTTTATCAAGAGCTGTAGCTAGAGCAAATCCTGCAATAAGTCCACCTAGTGCAGGTGCACAAATAGTATCAACTTCTAAACCGCTTTCTTTGATCTGAGCAGCAACACCTTCGGCAAGGATTTTTGCATTTTTTGGATCTTCCAAAACTTTTGCCGACTGTAGGTAAAACTGAGAATGATTACCTGAGCTAAGTTTAAAATGCCCTTCTAAAAGAGCATTTGCATCCATGTATATTTTTTTAACGTTCATATCTTTAGTCCTAATTCAAGAGAAATTATAAAAGCACTTATGTGCTTGAGCTCTCCACTGAGGAGAACTAAGTGTTAACGTCATTAAAGGGGCTTTTCCTCCTTTAATGTATGATGGTTATACTTTAAGTATCTCTGCTTCTTTGTCTTTTAGTGTTGAATCAATTGTAGCTATAAAGCTATCCGTGATTTTTTGAACAGCATCTTGTGCAGCTTTTGATTCGTCTGCAGTGATTTCTTTGTCTTTTTCTAGTTTCTTGATGTCGTTATTTGCTTTTTGTCTGTCATTACGTACAGAGACCTTAGCATCTTCACCCATTCCCTTCATCTTTTTAACAGTTTCTTTACGTTGGTCTACTGTCATTGGAGGGAAGTTAAGGATGATTTTTTCACCGTCTGAATTTGGGTTAACACCGATATTTGCTTTTGAAATTGCTGATTCAATGTCGGCAACAAGTGGTTTTTCCCATGGAGAGATAACGATAGTAGTAGCATCTGTTGCGATTACAGAACCGACTTGGTCAAGTGAAGTCGGTGTTCCATAATAGTCGATTTTTACACCATCTAAGATAGATGTCATTACCTTCCCGGTACGCAGGCTTTTAAAACTATGGTGCATGTGCTCAACTGAGCCTTCCATATTTAATTTACAGCTTTCTAAAATTTCGTTTGTCATGT
>JBFFDB010000011.1:0-14873 GCA_041559595.1 Sulfurimonadaceae bacterium | reverse complement strand
AGTGGAGTATTATACATAAAATAGATAAAAGATAGATTTTGTCTTGTTATTTATAAAAGTCTGTATATTGGTTGAATAGCTTGAGTACGGTTAAAGAGAAAGTGAGATCTTTAAGCAGGTTTAATAAAAACTCGGCTATAATGCCGAATCTCAAATTCTTGGGAAATTTAATATACCAATCAGGGAGGTCAATTATGGCTTTAGATTCGGCGAAAACAGAAGCGATTGTAAAAGAATTTGCACGCAAAGAAGGTGACACTGGTTCATCAGAAGTTCAGATTGCACTATTAAGTAAGCGTATTGCATACCTTACAGAGCACCTTAAAACTTATAAAAAAGATCATGCATCACGTCTTGGTCTTCTTAAACTTGTTGGACAACGTCGTCGTTTGATGCGTTACTTCAAGCGTAAAAACAAAGATGGCTATTATGCACTTATTGCAAAACTAGACATCCGTGACAACATCTAGTTCTTAACTAGTTATTTAGAGAGCCTTGTAAAAGCTCTCTGCCTTTCTTATCCAATCTTTCCCAACTATCATAATAAATGATTAGCAAACTTTCATAACTTTTATACTATTATCACAAAATTATAATCTGTTACTTTTTGGTTATTTTTTAATATAACAAGATGTGAAATCCATCTAAAATAGGTGTTTCTGAACTATTCTTGTGTATTCTTATTATAGAAGTAATATAAGCTTTCAAACTGAATCAGTTATAATATGCAAATAATTAATTAAAATTGGTGATTATGAATTTTAATTTAAATTCAGCTTGCTAGCGTTATGCTACACATAAATAAGAAATAATCCAGGAGAAAGACATGGCAAACGAGAAAAATGTTTTAGATACTAAGGGGTTAACCTTTCTAGAAGATGGGGAGGTATTATATAGTTCCTTATACCTTTTATCAGAAACAGATGAGAAGGGAATCATAACATATGCGTCAGACTCTTTTATGCAGATAGCCAATATGGATTCAACCGATTTATACGGACAGCCGCATAATTGTGTTCGTCATCCTGAAATGCCTCGTGCTGCATTTAAATCATTATGGGATGATGTGCAAGAAAAAGGTTTTTGGACTGGATACGTAAAAAATGCTCGTAAGGGCGGAGGATATTACTGGGTATACGCTACAGTACTTCGTTCTGTTGATAAGAATGGTAATACAAAATATGTTTCTATCCGCGTTAAGCCGTCACGTGAAGATATTAAGAAAGCTGAAGAGCTCTACGCTACTTTAGACTAAACTGAAGAGAAATAAGGAGAATTTATGGCATTAGTAAAAAGTAGTTCATCAAAAACTGTCGCCCCAGCAGGCGGAGGTGATAAGAGACGCCAGCGTACTTTGGCTAAACAGCAACAGATCTCAGAAAGTATCTCTGGAATCGCTTCAAATATCTTGGATAATGCGCAAGAATCAGTATCTGCTATAGAACAATTAAAGTCTTCTATGGAGCAAATTGCTACAGCAGCTGAGGAAAATAGTGGTGCGAGTGAGCAAGCCCTTAAAAATGTTAAAGGGATTAACAACAATATTACTCGTATGACAAACAACATTGATACGGTTATTAACTCAACCTTAGCAACAGGTGATACTATCATCAACGCCGTTGCGATGATTAATGGCTCAGTTGAACGTATGACAGGTGCAGTCGGTGTTGCAGAATCTTCTTCAACTAAAAGTGAAGAGTTAAAGGTTTCGTCTCAAAACATTGGTGAAGCCGTTGGTTTTATTGCAAAGATTGCAGACCAGACAAATCTATTAGCACTAAACGCAGCTATTGAAGCGAGTCGTGCAAAAGAACATGGTAAGGGATTCGCAGTAGTTGCTGATGAAACACGTGCCTTAGCTGCTGAATCTGAAAAGAATGCAGAGTTCATTTCTGAACTTGTTAACAAAATTCAAGGTAGTATTGATACCATCATCAAAAATATCACGAATACAACAAATACTATTGGCTCTACAGGGGAAAGTTCAAGCGAACTCAGTCTAAAGATGGAAGAGTTGACAAAGATCGCAGTATATTCAGTTGAAGCAGCGCGTTCTGTTTCTATATTTACTCAAAAACTTGGAACATTTGCATCTACTGTAAATGATGGATCAGCTGAAATTGCTGAAGCTTCAAGCCGTTCTGCACAATCAGTAGAACAAACGCTAAATGGTATTGAACTTCAATCTAATGCTCTTTCACAAACAGAAAGAGATATTAAAGACCTTAGTGCTTTAGCTGAAGAGTTGAAGTTTTCGACTGATACAGCTAAATCAGCAGAAGATATTGCTGCAACAGCAGATACTATCGGCGGTAATATGGAAGAAATCCAGTCAGGTTTAGAGCAGGTAACACAAGCGCTAAATGAGATCGAAGCTTCTTCACAAGCAACAAATCAGTCCGCACTATCAAACAAGGACAATATTGAAGGTGGTATTGCAGCCGCTAAAGATATTGATAAACTTATTGAGATTGCAAGACGTAACTTTGACTTACTTAAAGTATCTTTTGCTGATGTTAAGAGTTCAATGACAAGAATTAATGGTGAAGTCCTTGATTCTATTTCTGAAGGTAAGGGTGCGAGCGATGAGCTAGCAATCATAGTTAAAGAGACTAAAAATGTTGATAAGACAGTTGGAAATATTTCAAACTCAATTATTCAACTCAATATGCTTGCAATTAGTGGTTCGATTGAAGCGGCTCGTGCAGGTGAATTTGGAAAAGGATTTGCAGTTGTATCTGCTGATATTCGCTCACTAGCTAAAGATTCAGAATCAAATACTGAAAAGATTAATGATACTATTGAAAGTATGAATGCAGAAATCAGTATGGTCCAAAACGACTGGGGAAGTCTTTTAGATGGACAAGGTGGTGAGAAAAATCGCCTTGACTCTTTAGTTACTGAAATGGACAAAATTGTTGATATGCTAGTTGAACTCTTAGACAGATATACGGGATTAAAAGCAATTAATGATCAAAACCTTGAAGGTTTGGATTCTGTATTAATAGGTGTAAGTGAAATTCAAAAAGCTGTTGAACTGTCAGCAAAAAATGCTTTAGAATCACGTAAGGCAAGTGAACTAATCATCGATACAATCTCTCACATTGGAGAAGGTGTTGAAGAACTTGCTGTCATGGCAGATGAGCTGCAACAAGGTTAATTCTTATACTATAAGTGTATAGATGTAAGAGTTATATAGGGTTAAGGGATAAGGAGAATTAATGGCAATTGAAGAAGTCTTAATTATTAAAGAGCAGGGATGTTTTTACGGTATCGATACTGATGAAGTAGAACAGATCCTGCGTGTGCAAGATATAACACCAATGGCGATGACTCCGAAATCTATTCGTGGTATCTGTTCCATAGAAGGTGCAATATTAACAAGTTTAGATTTTTCATACTTATTAGACAAAAGTCATGCTTTAGTGGATATAAATGCATTTAAAGCGAGGCAGGTTACTATTAATATGAAAAATCAACGTTTTTCTCTCTTAGTTTCTGAGGTTATTAATTCAGTAGAAGTTGATACTTCTTTAGTTGAATATGTTGAAGATAATGATGATGTCATTACAGCTTTATTAAAGCATGAAGATGAAATCATACAGATTATAAGTGTAGAACGTTTGATTAAAGATGTACTTTTACCAACCTATGTAGCTAAAGACGTGAGAGAATTAAATAGTAGTAGTACAGGTGTACAAAAACAGTCTCATCTTAAACGTTTTCTATTCTTTATAATGGGAAATGAAAAGTATGCCTTAGAAGTTGATGCTATTCGTGAAATTATTTCTCTTCCAGAGAGCTTTACTGTTATCGCTGAGAGTAAGAAAGAAATCTTAGGCATGATGTCGCTACGAGAAGATCTTTTAGTTGTTGCCGACTTACGTTTGTATTATGATTTTAAAGTCAGTGACAGCGATAAAAACCGTATCATTGTTTCTCAACATTTAGGACGTCATATTGGGTTGGTTGTAGATGATATTGTAGATATACAAGATGTAGAGATTAGCCGTATTGAAGGTATGCCTGAAAACTTTAAAGATATGAAAATTAATGGCGTACTACATTTAGATGATCAACTTATTAGTATTGTTAACACAGATGTCATCCGGACTTTAGTTAATGAACAGAGTCATTTGATATCTGATAAAGACAATGAAGAAAAGCAAAAAGAAGCTGTGGATGAATCAGATATAGAAGTTGTGATTTTCAAGATGGCGGATGAAGAGTATGCTTTTGACATTGATGATGTTAATGAGATTATCGATATGACGGAGGTTACTCCAATCGCTGATAGCATTGAACATATTAAAGGTGTTATTAATATACGTGGACAAGTGATCAGTATAGCGTCTTTGTATACAATTCTTAAATTGAAGGAAAAAGAAGATGTCGATCAACAAATCATCATTACTCAAGTTAATGATGATCGCGTTGGTTTTGTTGTTGATAAAGTGAATGATGTTCGAGGTATTAAACACTCAGAAATGAAACCTGAAGAAGATACAGGACGACTGTTTTCTAATATTTTACAATTAGACGGTGGTAAGCGTCTTGTTATGATGTTTGACAGCGCTACTCTTTTTTCTTCATTAGAGTTAGATAACAAGGAAGTGGCTTGAGTAAAAACATACTCATTGTAGATGATTCAGCACTTGTACGTAAGCAGCTGAAATCACTTTTAGTTGATCTTGATTTTGAGATTGATATTGCAAAAAATGGTCAAGAAGCTATAGATAAAGCATTAGCAAAAGATTATGATGTGATTACCATGGATATTAATATGCCTGTGCTTGATGGAATTTCTGCTGTTAAGCAAATTATGCAAAAGAATCCGACGGCAATATTAATGGTAAGCTCGTTAACCTCAGAAAATGCTTCCATTACTGTTGAAGCTATGGAATTAGGAGCGATAGATTTTATCCTAAAGCCAGGGACAATGAATGTAGGTGTTGAAGAAAGTGGTCAAGCAATTGTTCAAAAGATAAAGTCTCTAAGCCGAATTCCTCGTAGACGTATAAAAGTCCCTGTTAAAGTTCCTGAAGTTTCAGCAGAGACAAGAAGAGATCGACAAAGAGCTCTTGAAAATGAAAACTTGACATCTAAAGATATCAAAAAGATTGTCTTGATTGGTGTATCTACAGGCGGTCCTGGGTTAATTGAACGTATAGTGGCTTCTTTACCTATTGGTTATCCTCATCCAGTGTGTATAGTCCAACATATGCCAGAACAGTTTACAAGAGCTTTTGCAGAAAGACTTGCGCGTGTTAGTCAGTTACCTGTACATGAGTCTTCTAATAATGACGAAGTCTTACCTGGACATATTTATCTGGCTAAGGGTGGCGTGCATATGCACTTTAGAAAGAAAACATCAGGTAAGATTGTTACGTATAATGAAAAAGACAAGGGAAATCGTTTTTTTCAACCTGCGGTAGATGAGATGTTTGATTCAGCTCTTAATATTTTTCCTGCATCAAATATAATAGGTGTACTATTAACAGGTATTGGTGATGACGGTGCAAATGGAATGGTTAAAGTAAAACAAGGTGGCGGTTATACTTTAGCCGAATCAGAAGAATCATGTACAGTCTATGGAATGCCTAAAGAAGCGTATGAGCGTGGTGGTGCATCACAAGTTATGGATTTTGATGATATTAGAAAAAAAATAATAAATTTAAAATAGTAAATATAAAAAGGACATTCAATGCCATTGATTAAACGAGATAACAAACCAGAAGTCAAGACGCTTCCTAGTTTTGAAACCTTAGAAGAAGCAATCAATTTTTATGAAAACACTGAAGCCTTTGATGAGCAGTCATATGCACTTGAAGAGATGGCTAAGCTTGAGGGTGGAACTCACTTTTTAGTCGACAAATTGATCCAGCATGATACGCATAAGGATACAGCTTCACGTATCGCTTCAATATTATCTAATCTTGATCCAAAAGAAGCGCCGATTGAACAAGTAATGGAGTTATTAAAGATTTCTAATGCTTATGTTCGTAATTTGGGCATTAGTATTTTGCAAGATTATGGTCAAGAAATAAAATATTATATTGTGAAGTTCTTGATTGGTGATGATTATGACCTTCGAATTTTTGCAATTAATGTTTTAGGTGATGTTAATTTTGCAGAATCACGTGATATGTTGGTTGAGCTATTAGAAACGGAAGAAAACATAAATGTTGCGATGACAGCAGTAGACTATATGGCTGAAATTGGTGAACCAGAAGATGTTCCCTTATTGCAAAAAGTGAAAGAACGTTTTAAAGACGAAAGCTATGCAAGTTTTGCAGTTGATGCAGCAATTAAATCGATAGAGGCCTAATGATGTTTAATATAGAAAATTTCGAAAAGCTTGCTGAGTTTATATACCGTAAGAGTGGAATCTTTCTAGAACAGAGCAAGCATTACGACAAGATTAATAAGTATGTATTAAAACGTATTGAAGAACTTGAGGCCTCAAATTTCAGAAAATACTTTTTTCACCTTCGTTTTGAAGATAAAGATGGAACAGAATTTCAAAACTTGATGAATGGTGTCACGGTTAATGAGACTTATTTCTTTAGAGAACATGACCAATTTGAAGTGATGGTAAATGATGTCTTACCACAGTTAGATAAGATACGTTCATCAGATGAACCTTTAAGAATCTTGTCCGCACCATGTTCTACGGGTGAAGAGCCTTATTCTATGGTCTTATATCTTTTAGAAGAAGAGGGCTTGATTGAGAGAAGGGATATCGAAATCATAGGTATTGATATTGATTCAAACGTAATTCAAAAAGCGAAAGATGGAAAGTTCTCTGAGCGTTCTGTTCATGCTATCCCCGCTACTCAATTGAAACGTTATTTTAAGAAGACAGGCATGTCGTATAATATTATAGATGACTTAGTTGGTGCAGTTGACTTTAAAGTTGTTAATATTTTTAATCGTGCAGAAATACGAGAATTGGGTAAGTTTGATATCATTTTCTCTAGAAACATGCTTATCTATTTTGATGATGCGAGTAAAAAAGAGGTTGCAATGAACTTTTACGATATGCTAAAGCCTAATGGTTATGTATTTCTCGGTCATGCGGAATATATGTCACGTATTGTTTCGGTCTTTAAGGCAAGAAAATTTGGTACGACAATGATTTATCAGAAGTAAATGGACGTTAAAAAATTTAATTAAAAGGACAGATCTAAACGTAAAATGAGAGTAGTGATAGTTTCCTTAAAAGGTAGCTATTGGTGCTCTTTGAATACCGAATGAATTTGTTAAGTAAAAAGGAAAAAATATGGCACAACCAATAATTATGTTTATTGATGACTCTGAAACAGCATTAGCTTCTACACGGATGACAGTTGCATCAATGCCAGTAGATGTAAAGCAGTATCTTGAAGCAAAACTATGTTTAGCAGATGTAAATGCAGGAATTATTCCTGATCTAATCATTACCGATTTAAATATGCCTGTAATGAATGGTTTAGAGCTTTTAAAAGAACTGAGAAATATACCAGCAACAAAACGTACGCCAGTATTAATGTTAACGACGGAAACAAAAGATGAGTTAAAGCAGCAGGGTAAAGCTTTGGGGCTTACAGGATGGATAGTTAAACCATTTAATCCGACACAGTTGAAATCAGCTATTACAAGAGTACTTCGTTTACCTGCGTAAAGTAGATAGAAAAAGTTATTGTACGAAATTGATCTTATTAAAAGGTAGAAAGAATGATATTTGATTCATTAAATGAATTATTAGAACATATTAAGCAAGTTGAAAAAGATACTATAAATATCTCAAAAGAAGCTCAAATGAAGCTTTCTACCTTTATGGAAAATAAAAATATAGAATTAGATGATAATGCTGCAGAAGCCTTGCAATATCAAGATATTGTATCGCAGCAACTTTCAGCAACGATCGAAGCGATAGAATTAGTACAAAAGAATTTGCAGATGTTTGCACATACTTTCAAAGAAGATGAGAAAATTGCAGATGATAGTGCACATAAACTTCGAATCAAGATGAAAGCTGTATTAGATGAAGCAAAAGCAAAGAAAGAAGCGTTTAGTGGTCATATCAAAGACAGGTCAGATGAACATGATATTGAGTTTTTTTAGGAGATAATGATGAAAGTAATGGTAGTAGATGATTCGAAAACGGTGCGTATGTATCATGGCTCTTTACTCAAAGAAATGGGTTATGAGGTAGTAGAAGCTGAAAATGGAATGGAAGCATTAGAAAGAAGTTTAGATGCGGATATCTCATTATATTTAGTTGATGTTAACATGCCTATTATGGATGGGTACACATTTGTACAAGAGATCCGTAAAGAAGCTGCTTATGCATTAACACCAATTATTATGATTACGACACAAGCTCATGATGAAGACAGAGCAGAAGCTTTTAAAGTTGGGGCAAATCTCTTTGAGACAAAACCAATCAAACCTGAAGTACTGAAGAACTATTTAAGTATTTTAATCCCATAAGGAACAATGATGAATCCATTATTAGAATCATTTTTACAAGAAGCAAGAGAGAACCTTTCTTTTATTGATCAAAATATTGAAGATTTAGGCTCAGGGGATAATGAACTGGTAAATGCAGTGTTTAGAGCTGCACATACGCTTAAAGGTGGTTCTGGAATTGTTGGGTTCACCTCAGTAAAAGAGATTACCCACCATGCAGAAGACCTTCTTGATATGATACGTGATGGTGATGTTCAAGCAACTGAAGAAGTCATTGAATCGTTATATAATGCTTTTGATGAGGTAATGAACCTTATTGAAGCGGCTGAGGATACAGAAGATATTGTAGAAGCAGATGAAGAAGTTGTGAATGCATTAGTTGAAGAACTATGTGAAAGAATGGGTAAAAGTAGTGAAAAAGAAGCCTGGTCTCTTCCTATCACACTCCTTGAAGACATCTCCAGTGTGGTTAACCTACCAATAAACTTTTTAACTGATACAGGGACTTTTTTACCTCTAGAGTTGGATAAAATTACAGAAGAAAATTTTTATGACACACGTTTATATGCAGTTGTTTTTGATGTTGATGCTTCTTGTATGGTATATGGTAATGACCCTGCATATACGCTCTCGATTCTTGGGGACAAGGTAAAATATGTTTATTCATGTATGGATGAGGATGCTGCTAAATCTGTTTTAAGTGGACTAGATGATGAAGATGAAGGCTTAGGGCTTAGTCTTCAAATCATTGCTTTTATTGAGGCCGGATATGCTGAAATAGAAGAAGCTTTATATAACTTCATTGATGAGCTCGTATTTTTACCTTTGGATATCAAAACATTACTTGGTGTAAGCAAGGGTGAAGTCCATAATCTTGATGTTATGAAAGACCTAAGCATTAATGCGAAAAAAGAGTTGGCTTCAAAAGATAAACTCAAAGAGTTGATTAACGACTCACTAAACCTTATTGGTGAAGAGACTATTCAGTATGCACAATTAAAACGTTTTGTTGATGTGATAGAAGCTACAAATGATCTTGAACCTTTAGCTGGATTTTTTGATGGACTGTATACCGGAAGTGTTTACACAGGCGAAGCTTCATCAGTATCTGAGAATGAGCCTATAGGATTAGAAGAAAAGAAACCACCTGTTAATGAAGCAACACGCGCTAGCGCTAAGATGATCGTTTCTCAACAGCTTATGCAGTTAGACGCATCAGATGACGAAACTGTTTTTGAGCGCGTAAAGTTAATGATTGAAAGAACGGCTAAGATGTTTGGAGAAAGTGTTGAGGGTATTAACACTAAAGAAGAACTCATAGCATTTGCTACAAATATGGTTTCAGATGAACCAGTAGAACTTGAAAAGACTGTAGAGAACAAGGTTGTAGAAGAAGTTGAAGAAGAGACAGTAGAGGAAGAAATTATTCCTGAAGTCGAAGAAGAACCAATTCTTGAAGAAGAAGTTATAAAAGAAGTAAAGACGGAAGTTATTACTGATACTAAAGTTGAAGCACCTATTGCTAAGGCTGATGTAAAACGAAATGTAATTGGTAAGACGGTTAAGATTGAACAAGAATCAGTAGACTCATTAATGAATATCATTGGTGAACTTCTCGTAGCAAAGAACTCTTTACCGTACTTAGCAGATGGTGTGCATGAAATGACATCTGAAGGTGTTAAGCGTGCTATCATGGAAAAGTATACTTTTATCAATAGACTGTCTGAACAGCTTCAAGACCTTATTATGTCTATGCGTATGCTTCCAATTTCATATGTTTTTGACCGCTATCCAAAACTGGTACGTGCCATCACGAAGAAATTAGACAAACAAGTTTCTTTGACTATGGAAGGTGGGGATACTAAACTAGATAAGAATATCATTGAGATGTTAGCTGATCCAATGATTCATATTATGAGAAACTCACTTGATCATGGAATTGAACTACCGGATGACCGTGTAGCTAAGGGAAAATCAGCAGAAGGTAATGTAAATCTTAAAGCCTACCCTCAATCAGATAAGATTATTGTTGAGATCAGAGATGATGGTGCAGGTATTAATGTTGAACGCGTTATGCAAAAGGTTATTGAAAAAGGTCTTATGACCATGGAGCAAATTGATGCCTTAGATGACAATGGAAGAGCAGAGTTAGTACTCTTAGCAGGTCTATCAACCGCAGAATCTATTACTGAGTTTAGTGGACGTGGTGTCGGTATGGATGTTGTGAAGAAGTCTATTGAAAGCTTTGGTGGAAGCATTTCTATTCGAACAGAAAAAGATATTGGAACAACAATAACGCTATCAATTCCAGTGTCTTTAGCAGTGACTTCTTTACTGCATGTAGAGATGAGTTCTGTGCATTATGGCTTCCCTATGGACTCAGTTCAAGAAACAGTAAAAATCGAAAAAAGTGAGATTGAAGCCTTACATAACGAACCATTTATTTATCTTCGTGGAGAGGTCATTCCTCTTTTATTTATAAACTCAATGCTTGATTTAGACGAGATCAAAGACAAAGAATTAAGTATAGTTGTCTTAAATATAAAAGGTAACTTACTAGCAGTAGTAGTCAATAAACTTCTTGGTCAACTCGATGTTGTGCAAAAACCACTTCTTGGTATGTTAAAAGGTCATCCTGTCTTTAGTGGAACAGCCCTTCTAGGAAATGGACAGATTATTATGATGATTGACCCAGTCGGCCTTTTAGGTATATCTTCACAACTGCAAGTTTCTTTAGAGGATATTGCATGAAATCTTTTGTGATCTTTTCTGTACTTAATTGTAATTATGGGATAGATATAGAAAGTGTAAAACGAATTCTACCTGCACAAGAGCTTACTGATGTACCGGATGTACCTTCACATATTGAGGGCATGTTCCAGTATGAAGATAATGTTCTTAAAGCACTTGGCTTTAGAAAAGCAATCGGTGAAGATGGATATGAAGAACAATTAAATAAGCTGTTTCCAAAACTAAAAGCAGAACATGCATCTTGGTTGGAGGCATTAAAACATAGTATAGAAACGGGCGATAGTTTTACAAAAAACAGTGACCCACATGACTGTCAACTTGGAAAATGGATCGACTCATTTAATCCTGATAACATAGAAGTCCTTTCTTTGATGAAAAAACTTAATCAGTATAACCAACGTCTGCATACAGAGGCGATGGATGTATTGCAAAAACGTAAATCATCTCCTGAAGAAGCACAGAAGCTGATGGCGGAGAACATTAACGACTTATATAACGAGACGATGGAATGTTTAGATAAGATTAGTGCACTTTCAAGTAAGGTGGCTGCAGAACTACAACGATGTCTTATCATAGAGGACAAAGATAATAATGTCTTTGGTGTAAATATAGATACTGTTGATGATATCGTGCATATAGATGAGAATGAACTACATATGGTTAAAGAAGAACAGCATTTGGGTGACTATATGAATGTAGCTGCTATCTTAATGCATGAAAACAAATTAGTGACTATCATTAAAGATATTACACTTGAAAAAAGGAGTGCATAATGGGAATGATTATTAATGGAAATACAGTAAGTTTTCAAGCAGTTATCTATGAAGATGAGGTCTTAAACCTGCGTAAAGAACTGATGGACTTAGCTCCGCAAGAACTTGTTTTTGATCTAACTGAATGTAATGATGTGCATCTTTCTGTAATTCAACAGATGTTAGCCTACAAAAAAATTTATTCTTGTACATTTAAGTTTGCTCCAAAAGTAGAGGTTTATCAAAAAGTTCTTGAGGGATTTGATTCGAACTCGTGTCCTTTATAACCTATATAAACAAGAGTATAGGGTATAATTTTTGAAAAAAAGTAATTAATGAAAACTATTGTAGTATCCAATCGAAAAGGTGGCTCCGCTAAGACAACAACTGCGGTTAATCTTGCCACTGAACTTGCTAAAAATCATTCTGTATTATTAATTGATTTCGATACCCAAGGGCATGCTTCTATCGGTGTTGGTTCAGCTCCCTTAGAAGAAGGTGGTGCTCACTCGATATTTTTTGGACATACCCTGAGTGAAAACTTTGTACCTACTGTCTTAGATAATCTAACCTTAGCCCCTGCTCATGCTCTTTTTGATGTGTATGAATATTCAGATCTTCGCGGGGTATTAAAAAATCGATTTAAAAAAGAGAAGGTAGGGGACTTCTTTGATTACTGTATCATTGATACAGCGCCTACCTTTGATGCCCTACTCAAAAATTCATTAGAAGTAGCCGATGTTGTCATCATTCCTTTTGTACCCCATCATTTAGGTGTTGTAGCTGTAGGACAAATGGTACGAGCTGTTTATCAGATGTCGACTAATATGAAGGCTAATATCGAACACGTTGGTATGCTCCCTGTTATGTTTAATCCACATATAAACGAGCATAAAGAATCTTTGCAAAAAGTCGAAAGTGCTTTTGGTAAGTCAAAGGTCTTTTCTCCTATTGGCACCGATATCAAGTTGGCACAACAGTTTGAATCAGGAGAACCAATTGTCTTGATGCAAAAGAGAACCAAGGGTATGAAAGATTATAAGGCTTTTTGTAAAGAGTTACTCAAACGCATCACATAGAAGAGTTTGCTTATTTGTAAATCAGTGTAAAGTGTTATACTCTATTTAATAAAAATGATGTTTTGTCTAAAGGGAATAAATGAATGTATTGATTGTTGATGATAATGCTAGCAACCGTATGGTTCTTAAGCTTCTTCTACAAGACTATAATGAAAAAAATGATAATGATGAGATATGTAATTTTGATGAATGTGTTAATGGGCTTGAAGCAGTTCAAAAGACAAAAGAAACAAAATATGACTTAATCTTTATGGATATTATAATGCCTGAGATGGATGGCATTGAAGCAACATCAATCATTCGTAAACAAGATAAAGACGTCATGATCATTGCGATATCTGCAATAGATGATGCTATGAAACAAAAAGAGATCTTACGTTGTGGAGCTGAAGATTATGTACCAAAGCCTCTGGACGCAAATCAGTTTTTTGCTCGTTTAGACAATTATCTTCCCCTTTTAAAACTTCGTCACCATGGAAATCTATCTGTACATAGAAAGGCTTCTAATCTTTATACAAAAGCAATTTTCAAGCGCCAGACAATATTTTATGTCACTTGTGAAGAAGCCCTATCAGAATTCTGGGAATATTATCTATTAAGTAATGAGCCGATTAAGGTAGATGGTCTCTCTGATGTTGTCCGTGCAATTTTTGCTCTAGGTGAAGCCATTGTCAAGATTAATGGAGAACCGTGGATTATAGTTGAAGCAGATGATGATGCTATCTATTTCACTATAAATCAGATTGAAGTAATTGGCAGTACCTTGGTCAAACTGATTATGAGGAAAAATAAAGAAGTCAGTGAATATAAAGTTGACAAGACAAAGATAAGTTTTAAACTAAGTAAGTTTATAAGTTATCAAGAAGAAGCAGTACCTGTTGCACTAGAAGAAAATACACAGACAGAAGTTATTGATATGAGTCAAACTGAGATTACTGAAACGAAGGTTGAAGATTATCAAGTATTCCATTATATGGAAGGTGAAGACTTACTGGACATGCAAGAGTATCTAGGTGATCTAAGTTCATTATTATTGATGATAGGAAATTCAGCTTTGGAAGAATCAGATATTCAACAAATTGCTGCTCTCTTAGAAACCTTAGGCCGACGCTTGTCTATGTACACAGAAAGTTATTCAATAGGTATGGCCTTATTAGGACTTAGTAGTGAGATAAATACACATATAGATAGGTTTTTAGAGATAGCCAATGATTTATCTGCTTTGAGTGGTGCATTTGTTTCTGATCTTCAGACATGGGCGAGGCTCACTTTTCATGAAGGTGCTCCTTCTGCTGACTTTATGAATGATACGATTGTGGCCAATACACAAACTATATCTTCACTGCTAAACTTAGATGATAGCATTGTTGATGAAGGTGAGATGGATGACATCTTTGATTTTTAATATAAATAAGGTTTAAGGAAATAATATGTACCAGGTAGAAGTAAAAAATTCTTGTTCGTGTGCTATTAAAAGAGCTATCGCTGAAAAACAAAGTTTTGATACGAAAGAAGAAGCTGAAGAAGAAGCTACACGTCTCTTAGAACAGATGAGAAATGAATTTTGTAAGAAACATAGGTTTGAATTACGTAATGAATTCGGTTCACAAGTGATATATATACTTTCAAATAACTAGGACCTCTCCTAGTTGTAGCTTTAAAGTCCTCTTTTCTTCTTTCTCCCTATCTCGTTTCACTGTTTTTTACAAGATGTTACTTTTTTTCATACTCACTTTCATATTTTTAGTATAGAAGATGCCTTGAAATAGGGCTTTCGATGGTATTTTTTAGACTTTAGTCTATTAGTATCAAGTTATGTGAGTAGAATTTGTAAAGT
>JBFFDB010000010.1:0-15692 GCA_041559595.1 Sulfurimonadaceae bacterium | reverse complement strand
CTCAAGCGTCTCAAAATGTGGCGGAGTAACCGGCGGTACCTGGTCGATTGGTAGCGATAATTTTGATAATGAATATCTATACGGTGATTCTGTTGGTATCTTTGCAGCAGATCCTGAAAATGGGATCACATTTATGGGACAGCTTAAGGGTGTTGCAGTTGTTGGTGTCTTTGCCTTTGTATCTTCGTTTATAGCGATTTACTTTATTAATAAAGTAGTGGAGTTTAGAGCGAGTGATGAAGAACAGATGAAGGGTCTTGACATTGATGAATGTGGACTTGAAGCTTACCCTGAACACCAACGTTCAATATAAAAATAAACCTGGGAAGTCTAGCTTCCCGACTCTTCTTCATAGACTAAAATTCATACTATTTCAATATATACACAAGAGATTACTTACTTAACAGTATTAAAATAATCATAAATAGAACAAATGAAATGCCTTTCCAAAGTATGACTGGATGGCGCTCTACCAATGGTGGTCTTGTTCTGTTTACAAACTTAGTGTTTGGATGGCGCAGGTCATAAATAAATTCGGACAGCTCTTCATAGCGCTCATATGGGTCTACTTGTAAAGCTTTTTTGAGTGTTTCATCAATCCAGATTGGAATACTATTTTCCTCAGAATCTAAGGGTAGGTATTTTAATTTTTTTTGTGAAGCCTTTGTTGTGCACCTTGCTACCTGAACACCATAAGGGAATTTTCCTGATATCATCTGATAAACGATAAGACCTAAGGAAAAAAGATCAGAACGCGGTGTGCCGACCTTTCCAAGAAAATACTCTGGGGCAGAGTAGAGTGCTGTACCTAAAAGGTTGTCTTGCTCATGATAGGTATTTATATCCATAATCCCTTCAACTCGGGTTGAACCAAAATCAATGATTTTAACTGTACCGGTAGTGTCAATAATAATGTTTTCCGGTCTTAGGTCTTGATGTATCATCTCTTGTCGATGTAAAGCCAGTAGTCCTTTGGCTATCTGTTCAGCAATATCACGTACTGCTTCTAAGGTTGGTTTTGGATTATCAATCATCCATTGGGTTAAGGTCTGCCCCTCAATAAACTCAAAAATGGTGTAGAGATAATTACGTTTACGTGTATGCATATAAGATTTCACAAGGTAGGGACTATTAAGGCGTATTGCAATCCACTCTTCCATCATAAAACGCTCTAGATAAGCTCTGTCTTCGCGAAGATCAATAGAAGGTGCTTTAAGGACAACGGAAGTTTTTGTCTCATCATCTTGAGCAAGATAAACATGAGAACGACTACTTGAACTTAGAATACGCACAATGGTATACCCATCAAAAGATGAACGTGCCTCTAGTATAGGCGGAAAAGGTTTGTCTCTCAACTCTTGATGAGTTTCAGCTACATTTTTATCGGCTAAAGAATTTATACGGACAAGCTGAATGGTTAAATTATCTTTACTCCCTTGCTCATACGCCTTGTCTGATATTATCTTTGCTACAGACCCAAAGTTTTTTTCATTTTTTTGAAGGGTGTAGATAATGAAATCTGAACTTACACATTCATAAACTCCATCAGTCATCAATATAAATATATCACCTTCTTCTATTTGGAAGCTCTCATATTCAACACTTACTTGAGAGTCCATACCCAAGGCACGACTTAAATAACTCTTCTCATTAGATACCCAAAGTCGATGGTCTTCACTTAATTGTTCAAGTTTATTAGCGCGTAATCGATAGATACGAGTGTCTCCGGCATAAAATATATGCGCTGTTTGTGAACGAATGATCATACCTGAAAAGGTAGAGACATAGCCTCTATTCTTGTCATAATGGTGTAGACCCTGTTTGCTTTGAGAATATAACCAAGAATTGATTGAGGCTAAAACACGTTGGGCTGATTTTTTTACAGACCAAGATTCTGGAGTTGAAAAATAATCTATTAAAAATGAGGTAACACAGACCTTACTTGCGATTTGACTAACATCACTGCTACTGATACCATCAGCAATGGCAATCGCAATTCCCTTATTACTAAATTGAGGTTCTTTGGGAATACGAACATCATGAAAATCTTGATTAAGCTCTTTTCGACCCTTATCGGTATGTTGTGAAATAGATACTTTTAATTGCTTTTGCATAGTATATAGCCTTAGTGGGTTAGCTCAGCAAGTATAAAATATTTTGCATGTCTTACCATGATTTATAGGGTAGAAACTTACCGTTCATTGTGATAACAACCCTATCACCTGCTGGATTTTCTTCTTTGTCGATGTCCATAGAAAAGTCGATAGCACTCATGATACCATCGCCGAATTTCTCACCGATAATCTCTTTCATTGTTTCACCATAAACACCGATGGCTTCATAAAAACGATAAATAAGAGGATCTGTAGGTATGACTTTATCCCAAGTCTTTGTTGGATATTCTTGTAAGGCTTGTGCAATGTCACTAGACAATCCTAAGACCTCACACAGTTTTTGTGCAGGTTCTTTTTTAAGACTGTTCATGCCCAAGCAAGCCGAGGTGATAAATACTGAACCTAGTGAGACCTTTTGTGCAATCTCCTCCCAACTTAAACCTGAACTTTTTTTAGCAGAAAGTATCTCTTCTGACATTTCAATTTTTTTCATAATTTTCCTTATTCTTGAGTTGATTTAGATGAAGACATCTTTGTAAGCACTTTAAATTAAAGGGCTTATAAAGAACTCTTTATGCACAACCCTTATAGACGCAAGGTCTATAAAGACAATGTGTTTAGTCTAAATTTCTTTTAGGACTAGTTTTTACGTGTGTAGCATATAGTGTTAAACCAGTAAATGCTAAACCACCAACTAAGTTACCTAATGCAGTTGGAATTTCATTCCAGATCAGGTAATCCATAACGGTAAAGTCACCACCCATAATCATTGAGAATGGGAATAAAAACATGTTTACAATTGAGTGCTCAAAGCCCATAAAGAAGAACAGCATGATTGGCATCCACATTGCGATAGCTTTACCACTGACTGTAGTTGAAACCATAGCACCAACAACACCCATAGAGACCATCCAGTTACATAACATACCACGGATAAAGATTGTAAACCATCCTGATGTTCCATGCGCCTGATAACCTAAGGTTCTTGCTTCCCCGATTTTTGAAACTTTTTCAGCAATGGCTCCACCATCCGTTTCAAAACCAAAGGTAAAAATAAAGGCCATCATAAAGGCAACAGTAAGTGCACCACCAAGGTTACCCATAAATACAAGACCCCAATTTCGAAGTACCTGTTTAACTGTTACACCTGGCCTTTTGTCTAAAAGGGCCAGAGGAACCAACATAAACACACCTGTTAAAAGGTCAAACTGCATAAGATAAAGCATAATAAACCCAACTGGGAATAATACGGCACCTAATATCGGTGAACCTGTTTTCATTGCAACTGTAATCGCAAACACTGCAGCTAATGCAAGAATTGCACCTGCCATGAAAGCACGAATTAGTGTATCCTTTGTGGACATATAAACTTTTGATTCACCAGAATCTACCATCTTTGTGACAAACTCAGTAGGGACTAAATAAGACATATAACACTCCTTTTAATAGTAAACATTTTCATTCCTTGATTTAAACTCACAAACATTTGTGATGATAAATTATATGACTTATAAATATTATTTAAACAAATTAATGATTAAATTTTATACAATCGTCTGAGTATAGATAAATTATTCAACTTGCTTGATAGAATGTGTTAAGTGAGAAGTGCGTGAATCTTACTTAAAGGATAAGTATTTTTCTAGTAAAAAAAGACCAACAAATTTTCTTAGTAAACTTACTTTCTATTTACAAAAACATAAAGGGTTAACACTTTTGTAACATTACTTATCCTACACTTATACTTATGAATTCTCTTAGTCTGAAATCGAAATCATTGTTATACTCGGTAGCTGTTCATCTGAGCATTGCTCTAATAGTGGGTGCAGCTATCTATAAGTCACAAGAAACTTCAGTGTGCGCCTGTGGATCTACAATGACTATGACAAAGATAAATCTTGCTTCTATCCCGTTAGAACAGATTCCTGAGCAGTTTGATAAAGTGACTCAAGAAGAAAAGACCCGTTCTAAACAATTTGAAAAGGTTCAAAAAGAGATAAGAGAAACTATACAAGCAACAAAGCCTGCCATCAAACAAGTAGAACTTAAAGCAGTTAAGAAAAAGACTTTGTTAGCTAAGAAAGAGCAAGAAACACAAAAAGTAGAAAAACCAAAGACAGAAGTCTCTAAGTCCAACCAAGTAAAAAAAGTTAAACAAACTGTGGTTGCACAAGACAATGCTCTGCAAAGTGCAACAGCTGTGCAAAGTGAAAATGATTTAAAGATAGCCTGTGAAAAACAGTACATGCAAGATAATATAGCCCTTATCAATGCCTTAATAAAACAAAATCTCTTTTATCCGCGTCTTGCTAAAAAACGGGGAATGCAAGGCAAGGCTATGGTCTCATTTGTTCTAAACACACATGGTGAAATAACACAGATTGAGGCTTTGGGTGAGATTGCATCTATTTTGAGTCGTGCTGCGATAAAAACAGTTCAAAAAGCCGCGGCATCGTTTCCTCATCCAAAAGCTTCTTTATCTCTACAAATCCCTATCGTATATAAGCTTGCCCAACGCTAGCAATAAGAGAAGATAAAATAAAGAGAGAATTATACGGAGTATACTTTTGTAAGTTTGAAAAGAAGATATAATAAATATCTTTAGAAAACCAGCTTATATCTGTAGGTTATAGTGATACAAATAAATTAAGGGTCTCCTTTATGAATAAAAACATAGAATCTCAAATAGCTTTTGAAAAACTTGAGATGGTTATAAATGATACCTCACGCGTGCTTTTTGCTCATGTGGTTTTAGGACTCTTAATAGTTTTTGCTCTCTCAGAAGAGTTTGAGAGTCAATCATTATGGTATTGGTTTTCTCTTAATATGTTCGTTATGGTATTGCGCTTTATACATACATATTTTTTTAAGAAAAGTTCTTCCGTTAATGAGTATAGTTTTCATTATAAATTGTTTTGGCTTGGTCTTGTTTTATCTGCTTGTGTATGGGGTAGTACGGCATTTTTATTTTTTCCGGATAGTGCAGAACTTAGACTCTTCCTCGTGATTTGTATTGCAGGACTAGCCTCTGGAGCGATTAGTAGTACTTCTCAAGTATTTAGCTATTTAGTCTCATTTAGTACCATCTTGCTAGTCCCTTTTATACTCGTGTATTCATTAGAAGCAACACGCATTTCCTATTTCATTGCTATAGCTTTAAGTAGTTATATAATTTTTGTTCTTATCGTCGCAAAAAAGAATAATAAAAATATAGATTCTGCTCTGCGTATGGGCCATAAAAATGAGCTTTTAGTTTTGGAACTTCACGAGGTGGCAAGTGAGGCAAAAGAAGCGAGTGAAGCTAAAAGTACTTTTTTATCTACGATGTCTCATGAAATTAGGACACCGCTCAATGCTATCTTAGGATATATTTCTATTTTACAGAAGCAAGAAACTGACGAGACTAAAAAAGGTCACCTAGATATTGTTGAACATTCTTCACAGTTTTTGCTCGGAGTTATTAATAATATCTTAGACTTTAATAAGATTAATACTAACAACTTAACGCTTGAAATGCACAGTAGTGCAATTGAAAAAGAGTTACATAATAGTATGGAGTTTTTCTTACCTATTTGCCACGATAAAGGAGTCAATCTTGATTGGAAGATTGATACTAATATACCAAAATATATTTCTACTGATTTTCTAAGGCTAAATCAAATTATAAGTAATTTAGTGTCCAATGCCATTAAGTTTACGCCTGTTGGTAAAAATATTATATTAAATGCTGAGTTTAGAGATGATCGTATCTATTTTAGAATAACGGATGAAGGCATTGGTATTGATACATCTAAGCAAGAGTTGATATTTGAGAGTTTTAAACAAGCAGATGAGTCTACTTCACGACAGTTTGGAGGTACAGGCTTGGGGCTTTCTATCTCATCTAAACTTGTAAAACTTTTTGGTTCAGAACTAGAAGTTGAGAGTAGTTTAGGAAAAGGCAGTACCTTTAGTTTTTCGATTCCTGCAGAAGTGTCTGAGATACAAGAAGATATGGCCGAATTTACAGCTAAGGTTTTCAATGGTGAAAAAGTTTTAGTAGCAGAAGATAATAAAACTAATCAAATGCTTATAGAGATTTTACTTGAAGAGATGAACCTTAAAGCAGACATTGCAAATGATGGTGTTGAGGCAGTGCAGGCCTATAAAGACAATTATCCTTTGATCCTTATGGATATCAATATGCCAAACATGAATGGTGAAGAAGCTATGAAACACATTAAAAAAGAGTTTCCAAAGGCTAAAATTATTGCTCTAACTGCCAATGCATTATCAGAAGACAAGCAACGTTATCTAGATATGGGATTTGATGACTATCTATCAAAACCTATAGATACGCAAGCACTAAATATCATTTTATCGGAGATGATTTAAGTAGTGAGTCCACGAGAATGCCTATATAGATGTTCTTTTATTTAATGTTTTTAATTGTATTATTTTATTTACCAAAAAGATAAAATTATTTTTATCTACATTTATTTCTTTGAGAATATCTCAAACCTGAATAAATTTTTCAAAGTCCTATTTCATTAAGGACTTAAACTATTTTGATAAAAAAAACTGTACAAGATTCATGGAGATTTTAATGAGCATCTATAGAGAATATGATATTCGTGGTATTTTTGAAAAAGAACTAAACGAAGACACTGTTAAAAAGATAGGTTTTACTTTAGGCAAGCAGATCGAAGGCGAGTATGTAAGTATCGGCTACGATGCGCGTACACATTCACCGACACTTTTTAACTGGTTATGCAGTGGCTTTGTGCATGCAGGTAAAAAGGTTATTAATCTTCAACTTGTACCTACACCTGTAAATTATTTTACAAACTATCAGGACTTACACCTTGAAAGTGGTGCTGTCGCACGTCCAAGTGGATCAGTGATGATAACAGGTTCACATAACCCACCTGAATATAATGGTTTTAAAATCACTCTTGATAAGGCACCTTTCTTTGGTGAGGATATTTATGCTCTTGGAAAAGAGATAGATGCACTTGTGGAAATTATTCCTGATAGTGATGAGTATGAAGTCTTTGATGCCTCTTCATTGTATATAGACTATATGGTTAATGAGTTTGAGCATCTTAGAAATATGGATTTAAATATTGTTTATGATTGTGGAAATGGAGTGGCTGGTTCTGTTCTTCCGACAATAATCGAGCGTCTAGGCTTAAAGGCAAAGGGTATCTTTGTTGAGCCTGATGGAACCTTCCCAAATCATCATCCAGACCCTTCAGAAGAAGAAAATCTTGAAGATATTAAACTTCTTCTAAATCGCGAAGGTGACATTGCATTTGCTTATGACGGAGATGCAGATAGAATTGCCGTTCTTACGAAGAAGCATAATATCAAGGGTGATATCATGGCTCTGTTACTCAGTAAGCAGATGACAAACCCAACTGTTATTGGCGAGGTTAAATGTTCTCAAGTGATGTATGACACGATACGTGCACGTGGTGGAAAAGCTATCATGTATAAGACGGGTCATTCAAACCTCAAGGTTAAGATCAGAGAAACGAATGCAGACCTTGCAGCAGAAGTAAGTGGGCATATCTTTTTTAATGATAAATACTTTGGATATGATGATGCGATTTACACTACTTTTAGAGTTTTAGAACTGATTAACAGAGGTATGGATCTAGATGAAGAAGTCGACGCACTTCCAGCTGTTTTTTCAACTGAAGAGATCAAGATTAAGACGACTGAACAGCTGAAGTTTAAGATTATTGATGCACTTAAACTAAAACTTCAAACACCACCAAGTGACTTCCCCTCTATCAAAGAGATTATTGATGTAGATGGGGTACGTGTTATCTTTGAAAATGGATGGGGTCTGGTGCGTGCAAGTAACACAACACCTGTTCTTGTGACACGTTTTGAATCTCAAGATTTAGAAGATGCAAAGCTTTATGAGAAGCATCTAAATGATTTGATCGCAACTGCAACACAAAGTTTATAAGGAAAAAACTATGAAACAACACACATTACTAATGCCACTAGATATGCACCTTCACTTACGTGATGGTCTTATGCTTGAAAATATCGGAGCTCTTTCTGCTTATAGTTTTTCAGGGGCGATTATTATGCCTAACCTTGTACCGCCAGTAACGACTAAAGAAGAGCTAATTGCGTATAAAGAACGTATTTATCGTGCAGTTGGTGTTGAAGCAGCAGATGCAGATGAGTTTGATGAGCTTGGTGAGTTTTCTGATAATGGTGGATTTGAGCCGTATATGACACTTTTCTATCAAAACTATGATGAAGAGTTTTTAGCTGATATTGCAGATGAATTAACGGCAATCAAACTCTATCCCGCAGGCATTACAACAAACTCTGAAGGCGGAGTGAAAAACTTTGACATTGAAGAGATGCGTCCAACGTTAGAAGCAATGGCTCGCTTGGATATCCCACTTTGTGTACATGGTGAAACAGATGGTTTTGTGATGGATAGAGAAGCAGAGTTCATGAATATATATGATGCGCTTGCAACGAACTTTCCAGACTTGAAAATCATTATGGAACATATCACAACAAAGGCTGCGGCTGATATGTTGGACAAGCATGCAAACTTGTATGCAACGATTACTGTTCATCACCTTCTCATCTCTTTGGATGATGTGGCTGGTGGAATGCTTAAACCACACCTGTTTTGTAAACCTATTGCTAAGCGTCCTGAAGACAGAGATGCACTTTTAGAGCTTGCTCTTAATGCACATCCTAAGGTGATGTTTGGCTCTGACTCTGCTCCTCATCCAAGAGAGAAAAAAGAGTCATGTGGTTGTGCAGCAGGTGTGTTCACGGCACCAATCGCACTTCAGCTTTTGTGTGAACTCTTTGATAAACACGGTAAACTTGATAATCTTCAGTCATTTATCTCTGATAATGCTCAAAGTATTTATGGAATCTGTCCTGAGTTTAAAGAAGTGACTCTAGTGGATGAACCGTTTAAAGTACCTGAAACATATAAGGGTGTTGTACCGATGTATGCAGGTGAAAGTATAGGATGGTCGATAGAGAATGTCGATTAAGATTCTTCTTCTTGAAGACGACCTTCTTTTTTGTGAAAGTCTAGAAGACTTTTTAGATGAAGAAGGTTTTGATGTTACCTCTGCGCACAATCCTCCACAAGCATTAGAATACACTTATGAAAAGAAGTTTGACCTATACTTACTTGATATAAATCTTCCCATAATGAGCGGTTTAGAATTTTTAGATTCATTACGTCAAAGCGGTGATAATACACCAGCCATTTTCCTGACTTCTTACCAAGATAAAGAAGTGATGAAAGAAGGCTTTTTAAAAGGCTGTGATGATTATCTTAAAAAACCTGTTGATCTAGAAGAACTGCATCTTCGAATACTCTCTTTAATGAAACGTATTAAGGGAGATAATGTACAGTGTGTTAATGAGTTTTGTATTGATATTGAACAAAAACGTCTTTTTAAAGACAAGAAAGAGATTGAAGTTTCACTGCGTGAGTTTGAACTTCTGACGTTATTTTTTAAAAATGAGGGTTCAGTTGTTTCAAAAGAGGTGATTATGGATAGTCTATGGCCTCATTCTCAAGAAGGAAGTGAAGGGGCTATTCGTGTGTATATCAATAGACTCAAGAAGATACTAGGAAATGAACATCTTGTGAACGTACGTGGAGTAGGGTATAAATATGAATCTTAATCAAAAACAGATTCTTCTGCTTGTTTTTATTACTATTGTACTCTCGTCAGCTCTTTTTGGTTACCTTATTAAAGAAAACATGAATCTGCTTAGTCTCATACTTATCGTATTTGTTGCAAGCTTTATTGTTGGGACTGGTTTTGTGCGTCTTTTGATCGAACCTCTAAAGCAAAGATCGAGTGAACTTGAACTCTTAAGCCGTCAGACACTTCATGAATTAAATCTACCTGTGGCAACGATCTTGGCAAATACTCAGATGTTATTAAAAAATGAAGTTGATGAAAGAAGCATTAAACGACTAAAGCGTATCGAACGCTCTTCGGAAGTACTAAAATCTTTATATACAGAACTCGATTATATGATCAAAAAACAGATTCACAAAGTTGAACTAGAGGTTTGTGATCTTAAAGAGCTTATCTTAGAAAAAAGCGAAGCTTATCAAGAGCTTTTTCCTCAAATAAAGTTTAATTATAATTTAGAAAGTTCTAGTGTAAAAATAGATACAATTGGTTTTATAAAGGTTTTGGATAATCTGGTTCAAAATGCAGTTAAATATTCACATTTAAACTCTTTAGTAGAAATTTCTCTTCGTGATTTTCAACTCAGTGTAAAAGATGAGGGCAAAGGAATAGAAGAAGACTTTTTAATCAATGTGTTTGAACATTATTATCAAGAAGATAAGAGTAAAAGTGGGCATGGTTTAGGCCTAGGAATGGTTAAAGAGTATTGTGATAATAATAAAATCAAGATATATATTGATTCAAAAAAAGATCAGGGTACCTGTGTTAGTTTAGATTTTAGTATGAGGAAAATAGATGGTAACAAGTGAGTGGATAGACATTGCAGAGTCTAGTGTTGATTATGGTGTAATAGGTACTTTAATTATAATGAGTGTTATTGCCTTATGGCTTTTTATTGAACGTGTGATGTATTACAAGAGCATCGATGTAAAAGCACATTCAAATAGAGATAAGTTAGAACTAGAACTTGCCAATAATGTTTCAACAATAGCCACAATTACAGTGAATGCACCTTATATTGGTCTACTTGGTACAGTACTAGGAATTATGTTGACCTTCTATACTCTTGGTGAGACGGGGGCAGTGGATACTAAACAGATTATGGGTGGTCTGGCATTAGCACTTAAAGCAACGGCAATGGGGCTTGTCGTAGCGATCCCATCGGGGATTTTTTATAATGTTTTATTACGTAAGATGGAACGTATTTTGGCATACTGGGACATCGAACACAAAAATAGTATTCAAAACTAGGTATAATTAAAGGGAACATAATGAAACATAAACCAATGGCATCTATGAATGTTATTCCTTTTATAGATATTATGTTGGTCTTGCTGGTCATGGTCTTGACCACAGCGACTTTCATACGTCAAGGTATTATCCCGGTTGACCTCCCTGAGGCAAAGAGTGCGGATAAAAAATCAAATAATAAAGAGGTGACGATCTATGTCACTAAAACAGGGAAAATCTTTTTCGAAAAAGAACCTGTAGGTTTAGAAGCATTGAAAACACATTTAGAAAAGCTTTCTAAAAAAGATACTGTTGTGCTAAGGAGTGATAAAGAGTCTAGATTCCAAGATTTTGTGCATGTAATGGAAATCTTGAAAAAATTGAATCATGAGTCTTTATATATAGTTACTAAAGAATAAAAGGTGATTTAATGTCTGTCTTTCTGACCCCTTTTCAACCCGCTATAAAGCTAATGGGCAAGACATCTTATGTTAATAAGATGATCGCTATATCACTTTTTTTACTCATTCCCCTTTTGTATAGTTCATCTCTCGTTTATAAAAACTTCAAAGTACACTTAGAACAAAGTGCAAATGCAAGTACTGATTTAGAAAAAAATCATCGCATATATAAAATGATAGTCTCTTTGCAAGCATTAGAACATGATGGTACTTTATACCTAAGACGCAATAACGCTTTAGATGTGATGCAGTTAGAAGCTTCTGAAAAAAAGACGCTTGCTTCTCACTTGAATCTTTTAGAGGCCTTTGATGATAAAAAGAAAGAGGTCTATGCTTCGTATTATGAGCGGGTTAACTTTGCACTGATTAACAGAGATGAAAAATCCTTTGCTCAGCATGTATATGCCTATCAGCATCGCCTCTTAAAGGAACTTAGTTCCTTAAAACTCGATTATCTTTCCACGCATAGCTTTTCCATCAGTGATATCTCATATCTACTTAGTGTAGAGCTTCCATATAGCTCTATGTTAACAAGTGAATTGAAGATATTGCGTGCTGATAAATATGAAAAGCGAAAGCTATTTATGAAGACTGGAGAATTAAAAGCTTCAGTGAATAAGATTGATCTAATATTGCAGCAATTCTCTTCATATAAAGATAATTTTGAAGAATCAAGTCTAAAGTATCAACGCCTTCTACAACAATATACAAAGCTTATGCTCCAACAAGATACTATCGAAGCTGAAGAAAAAGAAAAAGCATTATTGGACGTTCAATTTAACATCTTTAATACGCTTGAAGAACTCTTAAAAGCAGAGATAGTCAAAGAACAAGATAAGTTAGAAAATGAGTATCAGTTCTTTATGCTCTTTATGATTGGTATGTTCTTTTTTGGTTTGTATCTTTTAGTGGGGGCGTATTTAAACTTTAAGGCTTCTTTGCAATCATTTGTGAGAATGCGAACGGATATTTCAAAAGGAAAGTTTAACTCTCGTATTCAGACTAATAATAGTGATGAGATGGGACTTCTTTCTCATGAGTTTAATGAGATGATTGAAGAACTTGATTACAATCATGCTCTTTTTGATGAGTATCAAAAGGCCGTAGGAAGTAGTGCTCTTATTGTAAAAACCGATATTAATGGTCTGATTACTTATGTGAATAAAGCCTTTGAGCAGGTTAGCGGTTATACTAAAGAAGAACTTATTGGTCAAACCCATTCTATTATGCGTTCTAGCAGTACTACATATGATAAGATTGAAGAACTATGGGATACGATTTCTAATAATAGAGTCTATAAAACTGTATTTGAAAATATTGCAAAAAATGGTAAAAGTTTTTATGTTGAAAGTACCATTGTTCCTGTTTTAGACCGAAAAGGGAATATCAGTGAGTTTATCTCTATTATGCTTGATATTACACCAATGCGAAAACAGAAGAAAACACTGCAGGCGCAGCTTTATAAAGATAAGTTAACCTCCTTGCCAAACAGAATGAAGCTGATTGAAGATATTTCAAAAACGGAAGAAGCAAAGCTTATCATCATCAATATTGATGAGTTTAAAGAGATTAATACTATTTTTGGAGAGGCTATTGGGGATGAGACTCTTCAAAAGATGGCTGTTGCAATAAAAGATGCCTTACAAACACACTACCTTCAATTGTATAGGCTCTCAGGTGATGAGTTTGCTATTTTAGCAGGTAAAGAGATGTCTATTGAACATTTCACTAGTGAGGTTAAAACATTGTCAATTAATCTTAGTTCGACAAAGTTCAATTGTGGTGATCATGAGGTGAGTATACGATTAACGCTAGGTGCTGTTATCTCTGAATTACATCTTTCTAGTAAGCCTTTGATCTCTATGGCAGATATGGCTATGCGTGAAGCAAAACGAAAGTCTCAGCCTTACCTTTTCTATCAAGAGATCGCTAATGTTGAAGAAGACCTTGAAAATAATTATAAGATGGTACAACTGATAGAAAGAGCGATTAAAGAAGATAAGGTGCGTTGTTGCTATCAAGGTATAATAAATGCAAAAACTGGTCATATAGATAAGTATGAAACACTCATGCGCATTGATGATGCAGATGGAAACCTTGTTTCACCTGTGCATTTTATTAGCATTGCAAAGCGTGCGCGTTATTATCCAAAGTTAACGCAAAAGGTTTTTCAAGAAGCTGTTTTTACCTTTGTCAAGCGAAAAGAGAGTTTTACAATTAATTTGTCTATTGATGATATTATGGATGACAATACTTATAACTTTATTTTAGATATCGTACGTAATTGTGGATGTGCCGACCGTATTGTCTTTGAGTTTTTAGAGAGCGAAGAGATAGAGTTTAATGACAGAATGCTTGAGTTTACTTCAGGGGTTAGAGCCTTAGGTGCTAAAATCTCTATTGACGATTTTGGAAGTGGATATAGCAATTATGCGTATTTGATGAAGCTTGGTGTTGATATCTTAAAGATTGATGCTACTTTAATCCAAGATATTGATACAAATGAGAATTGCCGTTTGATCACACAGTCTATTATTGATATTGCACAAGCCCTAGGAATGCAGACAGTTGCGGAACATGTTCATACCAAAGAAATAGCGGAGTTGGTAACACATATGGGTGTTGATTACTTGCAGGGCTTTTATCTACACAAGCCTTCTTGCGATATTTAATTAGCAGGTAAAAGTAGGAATTTTTTAGAGTTATTGATATCTACTGTCAATTCTTCGGGCTCTTGGACTTGATGTGTAGGCTCTTTTGTAAAACTTTTTAAGACTAGCTCTTTGTCTTGAGGTACCAAGGTCTTAATGATAAAATAGACTAAGACCATAGAAATAGAGATAATATACACGATGAGTAGCTTTTTTAAATAGCCTTTGATAGGATGCATCAACGTGTTAAGAAAAAGGTGAAATTGTCACCTTCAAAATTTAAGTTTACTTGAACACCCTTGCGTTCACCAACCGTCGCAAGAAGCTCATCTACATTTTCATAAGTGCGAGGCAAGGTGATATCAACATTCACACTGTTTTCACCCAATAAAGATTTTACCCGTCCAGCAATAATATTTACGAATTCAGCTAGCGTATCGAGAATGTCTTCCATATTGTCTGTTTTTTCACCCAATAAAAGTTCACATGCCTTTTTAGCAATATTAACTGGAAAGACTAAGATAACCATACCATCTAGATTCCCATAAAAACCAATAGAACTTGCTAACTTGTCCTTAGTATCATTAACTTGTAAAGTGTTGATTTTTACATCTGACTTTTCAGCCTTAACATTAGTCATCATTTCCATTGTCGTAACAGTTGCGTTGATAAAACGTGGAAGTTCATTCACAAGTATCTTATTTAAGGCGCGCTTATTTGTTTTTGTTGCGCCTCCGCTTCCACCAAGCTCTTTTAGAAGTTCTTTGTCTTGTAAGATGTCATCCATCTTTTCAAAAAAGATAAGGCCTGCATCTTCAAGATCATCTTTAAAAGCAGGTGGTGTCTTCTCAAAACTCATACCTACAATACATATATTAGCACCATATTCTGCCCCAGCTGTAGCAAGCTTTGAGAAGAAGTTTAAAGCATGCACATTCATCGAGATCACCTTATAGGCATCAAAAAGAAAAAGGGTGAAGCCAACATTTAAAGAGTTGTTGTGATAGTTCATATCAAATTGAGATGAAACTTCGGCATCTAAAAAGCCAGTTAGTGTATAAATGATGGCATTTCCAGTAACACGTGTAGCAATCTTTGAACCAAGCATGCCCAAGTAGGAGTTATAGACGATCTCTTCATATAGGTTATTCTGTGTTTTTTTCTCTTTAAACTCGTCTTGTGTTTGACAGACCATAGGGTTGTATCCACGATCAAAAAGCTCTATAGCTAAGGCTGAGCGTTGAGATGGGTCTTCATGCCATAAGAGGACATTTTTCTTTTCTTTCTTTTCTTTCATACTAGAAGAAAATAGAGTCGCGACCTCGAGGCTTTTAAAGAGTGAGAAATTGATTTCATTCTTGTAAAAATTCATAATAGATGCATATTTCTTATCATCATAATCACAAAAGCCGACGATGATACCAGACTTTGTGTGCAGACTATCAAGTAGATTGACAAAGACATTGAGTCCATTTTTGTTGAAAAATACTACTTTTTTTAAAGAGACGAGCATCATATTTACATTTAAGGATTCGGTTGCAT
>JBFFDB010000009.1:0-17277 GCA_041559595.1 Sulfurimonadaceae bacterium | reverse complement strand
TCAAAAAGATTTTTGATGAAAAAACTTCTACTTATAGCAAGCCTCAGTGTCTCCGTATTATTAGCTTTAATTTACACGCTGCTCTTTACTTCTTTTGGAAATAACATAGTAAGACCTTTTATCCAAAATAAAATAAATGCGAGTTCTCCCCTCCATGTCAATTTAAAAACTTTTACACTTAGGCCGAGTACTTTAAATCTCGTCTTTGAATTTGATGATAAGAATGCCATATCAGTTGAAGGTAATTATGCACTGTTTGCTCAAAACTTTGATCTAAACTATACTATCGCACTTACTGATCTACAAGTATTTCGTAAACTAAGTGGGAAGAACCTTTCTGGAAAATTCTTCAGTGATGGTAAGGTCACAGGAAGTCTAGACAACTTTCAAATCAAAGGAAAGAGTAACTTTGCCCAGAGTAATACAGACTATGCCATTGTTTCAAAACAGATGCAAATACAAAAGGCTGCTGTAAAACTTTCTCACCTAAATCTGCGTAGCCTCTTAAGTATGCTTGGAGAAGAAGCTTATGCTACTGGAAACCTTGACCTGCATATTCAGCTTAATGACTTAGACCCTAAGCATCTTCAAGGTAGCGTACAACTTAATATCAACAAAGCAAATCTTAATACCCAACTCATTCACAAAGAGTTTGGTCTGAAAATTGACAAAACATCTATAAAGGGTGAATTAAAGGCAAAACTTGAAGATACAAGAATCACTTATCTTGCTAAACTAGATTCCGCATTAGCTTATCTACATTCTAAGGGCAAATTAGAAACAGATACAAACCGTGTTCATAGTACTTATAATCTTGATATAAAAGAACTTGGCTTACTCAAAAGTTTAATAAGCTTTCCTTTGCGTGGTCCATTTTCTACTCGTGGAGATATAAATGGGAATAAAGCAGAGCTAACTATAAAAGGGACTTCAGACCTTGCGCATTCAGCAACGAAGTATCACCTGGTACTTAAAGAGTTCAATCTCGATACAGTTGAACTAGATGTGAACAATGCTAGATTAGAGAAGCTTTTATATCTTGTAGGAGAAAAACCTTATGCTCAAGGTAAGCTTGACCTCACGGCTAGACTATCTTCTCTTTCCCCTCTAAAAGGTGATACACGATTAGACATATCAAAAGCCACCCTAAACACAGCAGAAATCAAAAAAGCTTTTGATATCAAGCTTCCTTACACTCGAGTTGAATTCCACTCAATTGCCAAGCTCAATAAGGACAAGGTCTTAATACAAAGTAAGTTAGATTCTAATCTAGCACTTTTGACAACGAAAGAGACCCAGTATACTCTCAACGATTCTTCCATCAAAAGTGATTTTAATATCTTCTTTCCTGATCTTAAGCGACTAGAAACTATTATTGATAAGAAACTTTATGGAGATCTTCGTGCACATGGAGATATCACTAAAAACAAGAAACTTACGATAAATGCACACTCAAATATCTTTGATGGGACACTTGACGCCAATATAATTGACGATGATGTCAAACTTAAGTTTAAAGACCTACATGCTCTAAAAGTTCTTCATATGCTTGGATATCCAAAAGTCATGGATGCACCTGTTAATGGAACCTTGGTTTATAACACTAAGACAAAAAAAGGAAAACTTGACAGTAGCTTTGACAAGGCGACTCTTGTACGTTCTAAGATGACTGACCTAATCAAAGGACTAACACGAACTGACTTAGTCAAAGAACGCTTCTCTCAAGGCTCATTAATCAGCCTTATCAATAATGATGTTATCCGCTCTGAGGTAAAGATGAAGAGTAAGGCAGTCAATCTAGCAAGTGAACATTTTATTATCAATTCAAAAAAGAGGCTTATCGATGCACGTTTTTCACTGCAGGTTAAAAAGTATCACGCTGATGTTTTAGTAACGCAAAGTATAGATGCGCCAAAGGTAAGATTGGATGCGAAGTCAATGATAACACCAGAGATAAAAGAGAAGGTAGGAAAAGAGATCAATCGATTTTTAAAGAAGCTCTTTTAAGCATTCGTCGAAAAAGAAATCTTGCCTATCGAAGCAATATTTCTCTAAAATTCCGCTAAGGATTTTTAGCAAAATATCTATCTACCCCATTAGATATTCCAATAGCTAATTTTTGTTGATAACGATGGTCAACCATGCGAACCGCTTCTTTTGGATGCGATATAAAACCTAGTTCTATTAACACTGCTGGCATCTGCGCACCTACTAATACCCAAAATGGACCTGAACGTACACCATTGTCCAAAACATCCTTATGCTGTTCTCTTACTGAACCCAACATATTTCGTTGTATATCAATGGCTAGTTTATTTGAAGCAAATATCTTTTCTCTGTTCATAAGATGTAGGGCATCTTGCATACCACCCTGCTCCATCTTTCCGATATCAACGTTTTCTATTGCTGCGACACGCATTGAGCGTTCACTTCTATTAGTTGAAAGAAAGTATGTCTCTATACCATTTGCTTTATGGCGATTCCTTTTAGGAACTGAATTCGCATGGATAGAAAGAAAAAGGTCTGCTTTTTTTCTGTTAGCAAACTGGGTTCGTTTTCGTAATTTTACAAAGCCGTCATCATTACGTGTCATATATACTGTATAACCACGTTTAACTAAGATATCACGTATCTTTTTAGAAGTTTGAAGAACAACGACCTTCTCTCTGTATTTTTTATGTCCAACGGCTCCAGCATCTTTCCCCCCATGTCCTGGGTCAATAACGATAACCTTATGGGCAAGTTTTTTCGTACTTACTGGGATATAACTTAATTCTCGATTTTCTGAAGACATCTTAATGGTGAGTTCATTTTTATCAATCTTGTACTGATGCTTTATCAATGCATCATTTTCAAAGACAATACGAAGAGTTTTTTGATCAAATTGAGCAAGACGTATCTTTTTCACCGAAGTATGTTTTAACTGCATTGCCTCTTGTGTTAGCACTGCATAGATATCATATATCTTTTTATATGTCTTGTTTTTTACATCATTTAATTCAAAACTATTTAATTCATTTTTTGAAATAGGACGAGAAAACCTTAGTACAAGTCTTTGTTTATCTTTCCAACGTACTGACTTAAGTCTGTTCTGAGAAGAGAGAGAGGGGCTTGTTTTTTCAGTAGTCTTTTTTGTAGAGGAGAAATCTTTTTTCTCAGCGGGTTTTGATTTACGTTTTTGAAGTTCTTTCTCGTAATTGATAACATCAATATGAAGTTTTTTTCCAGTTTTCACCAAGCCTTTAAGGCAGGTTGTACAGAGGTTCTCATCTCCATTCATCAGTGAACGGACATAAAGATTTTTATAGTCATTATAAGCACGATAAATCTGCGACTTATCACTGCTTAGAGCATTATATTGAGCACGTTTTAGTATTTCACTATTATTTGCGAATAGAAGAACACTAAAAAGAAAGATTGCTAAGAAATAACGCAGATTATTCCCCTTGAGTCAGCTTTACCATCAACTCTTTTACAGAGATAAGCTCATTAATACGATAACCATTTGTACCTGAGAAGAAAAGACCTAATTCTGTATTTCCTTCATATGCATCTGAAAGTCTGTCTGCAATACAGAATCCAACCTCTTTTGCTTCAACACCACGATTACATGGAGCAACACAGTTAGAGATACATTTGATTGCTGGACCTTCACGCTTTTCAACTAAGCTAGTAAGGTTTGTACGTACACCGCGCGCTGGATAGCCAACAGGAGAACCCATCAACTGGATATCTTCTTCTTTTGCATTGATAAGGACTTCTTTGAAGTTAGCATGTGCATCACATTCATGTGTACCGATAAAGCGTGTTCCCATTTGAACACCTGCAGCACCAAGTGCCATCATCTCTTCGATATCATTCTTATCCCAAACACCACCAGCAGCGAATACTGGCATGCCACCCCATTCTGCTGCTTCTTCAACAACAGGTTTGACAAGGTTTTCAAGTTGATTTTCTTCTAATGCACACTGATCATAAGTAAAGCCTTGGTGCCCACCAGATTTAGGACCTTCAAGGATAACCGCATCAGGAAGACGGTCATAACGTTTTTGCCAACGTTTACAGATAATTTTAAGTGCCTTAGCTGAAGATACAATAGGAACAAGAGCGACATCCGGATAATCAGCTGTGAACTCTGGCATATTCGTTGGAAGACCAGCCCCAGTGATAATGATATTCGCGCCCGCTTCACATGAATCAGTAACAACACGTCCATAATCATTAATCGCGTATAAGACATTCGCAGCCAGTGGCTTATCTCCACATATTTTTCTTGCATCCGCAAAGATCTTTGTTAAAGCTTCTTTAGAGTAAAAGTTTTCAACTTCTAAAGGTCTTTCAGCCACTAAACGTTTAACATGTTCTTTCTTGTCATAATAACCTGTTCCAACAGATGAAATAACGCCTAGTCCACCCTCTTTACTCACATTTCCAGCTAGTTGTGACCACGAGATACCTACACCCATTCCACCTTGAACAATAGGAATATCAATCGTATGTTTACCGATTTTTACTGACTTAAATGCCATTTACTTTACCTTTACTGCAGCGAACTTGCGTTTCCCGACCTGCAAGACATATTCCCCTGCTTCAATCTGCAGTTGTTCGTCTTCGACTTTAATTTGGTCTATTTTAACAGCACCTTGCTTAATATCTCTTCTTGCTTGTGATGTTGAAGGTTCTAAATTACATTCTTGTAACGCTTTTGCAACCCAAATTGGTCCAAGCAGTTCAAAAGAAGGCATATCTGAAGGGAGTGCATTCTTTGAATGAACCTTATCAAATTCAGCCTTAGCCCCTTCTGCAGCTTCACTTCCATGAAAACGTGCTGTTATCTCAAGTGACAACATCTCCTTAGCATGTTTTGGATGCATCACACCAGATTCTACGCCTGCTTTTAATGAAGCAATTTCTTCTAATGTCTTATCCGATAAAAGCTCATAATAGCGCCACATCAAATCATCAGAAATAGAAAGGATCTTTCCAAACATATCATTAGGCTCATCTGTTACACCAATATAATTATTCAAAGATTTTGACATCTTTTGAACACCATCTAGGCCTTCTAAGATTGGCATCATTAATACTGATTGCTCTTTTCCTACTTCGTATGAACGTTGAAGATGACGTCCCATTAAGAGATTGAACTTCTGATCTGTCCCACCAATCTCTACATCAGATTTTAGATGAACAGAGTCATATCCTTGAAGTAAAGGGTATAAAAATTAAGAAATAGAGATAGATGTTCCGCTCTTATAACGTTTGTCAAAGTCATCACGTTCAAGCATACGTGCCACATTATATTGTGTTGTTAGTGCCAACATACCAGCAGCCCCTAAGGGTTCAATCCACTCTGAGTTAAAAACAGTTTGGGTATGTTCATGTGCCAATATTTTAAAAACCTGTTCATGATACGAGGCTGCATTTTCTTTAATTTGCTCATCTGATAGTTGTTTACGTGTAGCACTTTTTCCTGTAGGATCGCCAATTTTTGCAGTAAAGTCACCAATTAAAAATTGTACATCTGCTCCGTACTTTTGAAAGACAGCTAATTTTTGTAGAAGTACAGTATGTCCTAGATGAAGGTCTGGTGCGGTTGGGTCAAAACCAGCTTTGACTGTGTAACGTGTACCGTCTTCGTAAAACTTTTTGACCTTTTTCTCAATACCTTCTAAATCAATAATCTCCGCTGTACCTCTAGCAATCTCTTTTAATGCTGTTTCTACCATCTATAAACTCCCTGTCTTAATTTCTATACGCGTCATCAGTTCTAATGAATTGTATTATCTTGTATTTATTATCTATTTTCTTACGTAAAAGGTGTAGATCACCTTCACTTGACTGCATCTCGATCTCACAATAGTGTACATGGTCTTTTTTTTCTTTTCCTAGTTCAATACTAATCAGATCAATATCGATCTTAGCAAGGTCTTGTAGGAATTGACCCAAGGCACCCTTTGCATTTTTTAAACTTACAATAAGATGATAATGAAAAACCTTTGTAGTACTCCAACGTACGCTAAGCATCGCTGTTTCTTCTTCAATCATGTCATAAGCATGATGACATAACTTATGATGTAAATGTGCCTTCGTTCCAACTTTAAAGGCAATGATTTCATCCCCAACCTTAGGGTGACAACAATAATCATACGCAAGGTCATTTATTGTAGTGTTTGATGAAACTTCAACGGCACCAAAACTGTACTCTTTTAACTTAAATTTATTACGTTTTAAAAACCCTTGGAATCGACTGTTTTGCTCTATCTTTTCTAGATAAGAACGCAGTAGATTTTTTAGATCATGCTCATGGTTAGCTACCTTAGACACCGAATCCATTAAAGAGTTCTCATTAAGCCATTCTATAATGCGTGCCTGTTTCAATTTTAAAATGGTCGATAAGATATTAATTCCACTAAGGATATTGATCTCACGAAGACGTTGTGCACAGATAAGACGCATATTACTTTTCGCCCTAGAAGTCTTAACCGTATCTATCCACGAACAACGTGTAATTGGTTCATCCGCTGTATCAATACGCACAAGGTCACCATTTTTTAGTTCCGTTAATAAGGTTGCCTTTGACTTGTTTATCAAACAACCTACCGCACTATTACCAACCTCACTGTGAATACTATAGGCAAAGTCAAGTGCTACCGCTCCACGAGGCAAGGTAAAAGGGTCTCCATTAGGTGAAAAGACCAAAATATCTTCACTGTATAAATCATTTTTAATCAGTTCATAGAATTCTTCGACCGACTCACCTTGAAACTGAAGATTTTGCATCCATTCAAGGTTGATATTATGATCGCCACCCTTATACTTCCAATGTGCTGCAACACCAAGTTCAGCTGTTTCATGCATTTCAAAAGTACGTATCTGCACCTCAAAGATTGAGGTGTTATAAAAGACTGTAGTGTGCAAGGTCTGATAGCCATTATCTTTTGCAATGGCAAGATAATCTTTAAACCGAGACGAAAGTGGTTTGAAATCCAGGTGCATCAGACCCAGTACCTTATAACAGTCTAGGGGATTTTTTACTAATATACGAATAGCTAAGAGATCAAGGACTTCATCAATAGAGATACCTTTGCGCTGCATTTTCAGATAGATAGAATAGGTATGCTTAATTCGAGACTTTATTTCAAAATCATCCTCATTGAACCCATTTTTCACCATCTGTGTTCGCACTTTTTCCATGAACTCATTAATACTTGTTTGTATTTGATGATAATTCTCATTCAAATATTGATGAATGCGTTTATAGTCCTCGGGAAAAATATACTTAAAACTCAGGTCTTCCAAGACATTCTTTAGGGTTGAAATACCAAGACGATGGGCGATAGGTGCATAAACGACCATTGTCTCTTCAGCAATACGCACTTGTTTCGCTTCAGGTAAGGCATCAAGTGTAAGCATGTTATGGAGCCTGTCACATAACTTTACCACTAAGACACGCACATCAACGATTGATGCAATCAACATCTTTCTAAATGTTAACGCTGAGACTACAAGTTTCTCATCCGAGTCTGAAGGTATCAGTTCAGCATCACGGATCTTGTCAATCTTTGTCAATCCTTCTACAAGGTGAGCGACATCTTCTCCAAATTCTTCAGTGATATGAGTAATATCATACTTCGTATCTTCAACCACATCATGCAAAAGAGCTGCAATAACCATCGCTTCATCTTCACTGATACTTGAGACAATAGCAGAGACCAAGATAGGATGAATAATATAAGGCTGACCACTTCTACGGTACTGTCCAGCATGCGCATTCTCAGAAAATTCTAAAGCTTTTGTAATAATTGGGGAGGGTTTAACATTCTTATCAAAGAATGATTTTGCAGTGTCTAAATCATGTATATCACGAACGGCATCTATAATGTTTGTCATGCCATACTCCGTTCGCTTTTTTTAACTTGTATTCTAAATACTAAGCTTTAGAAGCTTTAAAACCCTTGATAGATACAACGCCTTCAGCGATCTCCATCAATGCTAAGTCAGCTGGTTTATATGCTTTTGGATCAACATTAAGTTTACTTGATTCACCATTTTGTAAAGCATCTGCACGTTTTGCAACTGCTAATGCTAGTTGGTAACGATCTGCACCTGTAGTTTCTAGTGCTTTTGCAGTTAATTCTTCTAATCTCATAGTCTTTCCTTATTTATTAGTTTTTCTCTTAATAAGAGATATTATTTAACAATTGAACAGTTGTCCATATTACCATTAACAATCTCTAAAAGATTGCCTTCTTTAAACATATCACATACGATAATCGGTAATGAATTATCTTTAGCCAAGGCAATAGATGTATCATCCATCACTTTAATCTCATCATGAAGTGCCTGATCATAACTTAATTCAGCATATTTCACTGCATCTGGGTATTTGTTCGGGTCTCTATCATATACACCATCTACCTTAGTCGCTTTGATAATCACTTCTGAGTTTATCTCAACTGCACGTAAAGTAGCTGCTGTGTCTGTTGTAAAAAATGGGTTTCCAGTTCCCGCAGCAAAGATCACAACACGGCCTTTTTCAAGGTGTCTTACTGCACGACGCTGAATGTATGCCTCAGCAACTTGTTCCATCTTAATAGCTGTTTGTACACGTACCTTCATGCCTACATGTTCGCAGGCTTCTTGCATTGCAACAGCATTGATTACAGTAGCAAGCATTCCCATATAGTCACCTGCAGTACGACGGATAATCCCATCTTGTGCAGCTGTTACACCACGAATTATATTACCACCGCCGATAACAATACCCACTTCGATGCCTGCATCTACAAGGGTTTTAATTTCATTCGCAATATATTTTAAAATCTGAGTGTCAATCCCATGCCCGTTTTCACCGGCAAGAGCTTCACCGGAAAACTTTACTAAAACCCGTTTGCCCATGCATGCCCTTTATGTCCTTCTGTAAAAAAGAAGGCCTATCTATAAAATTTAGGAATTATACTTAAGCTTTACTTTATATGGGCTTATAAGAGTAGAGGCACCACAGGCAAAGCCTTTCAGCTTGAGTAATAAAAAAAAATTAAAAAGAAAAAAGTGATTATTTATTTCTTGCTTCAACACCAACCATCTGAAAATTTTCAATCTGCTTGACATATTTTGGATTGACAATCGAAAGTCTTTTTTGCATGTTTACGATCATTTTTGCTGTAGTTAGTGGGTTTTTAGCATAAAAGTACACAAACTTAAAATGTTGATTTGCAGCATTTTCATTTTCTGGAAAAGGAAAATGATCAACAACATAGCTTAAGGCAGATTCTACCTTGTTCACATCTTTTTTTTCACTTTTCAACACCTGTATTAGTGAGTCAAGGGTTGGAGCTTTTTTTTCTACTGTTCGTGTTGGCACAGGAACAGACTTCGTTTTTTTAAAAATAATGACGATAATAATCAAGAAAAACAGGATAAATAGTACAAAAGAACCGATCAACCACGCCATAAAACACCTTTAATATTTTACAAAGTATAACGGTTTTTCATATAAATACAAAATAAAACACTCTTTACTTCTAATACATAAGCTCATTCAGAAGTTCAGAAAAGACTTCAGCTCTCTCTTCTTTGTCTGGGTGAATCATCTTATAGATCACTGATGCTAAGGTTTCATCTATTTCGGGATTACTTTTAGCTAAGGGTTTTAGTTTCTCTTTTAATGCAGGTGCATAACCTTCATAAGCCGTATATGGTTCTTTTGCTAGAAGCTTTTGATAGAGTACACGTCCTAGTTCAAAAAGTTCAAACTTTTCATGTCTTCCTGTCGAAGCGTCTTCACTAAGTTCTGCACTCAGAGGAATCTCTTGACGACGTAAATAAGCATTTAAGACCATCATAAACCCTATAAATGCTCGTGAATATTTACTCAAGACCCTATCATGAAAACGCTCAAAACTCTCCCCACTCTTCTTCATACGTTTATATTCATGCATTAAGGACTCAACATAATATTTAGCATGGACCAAAGGGACTGTTTTCATTACAGAGTAGCCTTCATCACCCTCACCTGTCAGTTTTCCCCCAAGTGTAATGTGTACCCCATAAGCCGGCTTGCCATCAAGCTTAGCCTTACATCCTTCAAAACCAATATCTCCAACACCATGTATACCACATCCTTTTACACACGCAGACCAATACATACGAATCAAACCATCATCTAAGGGCACTGATTTACTCAAGTATTCACTCATTTGTATCGCATCAGGTTTATTAGCAATAACACCGAAAGGACAATGTTCTGTCCCTGCACAGGCAATCATATTGTTAAAGTATGGTGTATTTACATTCTTGTATTTTTCAAATAGTGATGTATGAAGGGCTGCTGACATATCTCCTTCTTGCACACCGATGATATATAGACTTTGTTCAACATCAAAATGAACGCTACCCGTTCCGAAACGACCTGCAGTATCCGCTGCATGGATAAGGTCTGTCCCGCTAAAAATACCCGAAGGAATAACAACATGCACCGCGTAACTTCCATTTTTAAGTTGAACTTTTCCATGCTTAGGATCAAAGTTCTCCATCAATGTCAGCGTCTCACCCGCACATGCAAAGTCAATTCCTGCTTTTTCACGGATAGCATCTGTAAAGTTTTTCATACCCACTGTTTCAATAAGAAAGAACAGTCTGTTTTTATTTCTATTATCTCTAAATCCATTATCCCTAAAGAGCTTTATAATCGCTTCAAAAGCAGCACACACCTCATCTTCATCTTTTAAGAAAATGTCTGCATTTTTAGCGATTTTACCAACCTTTCCACCAAGAAAAAGGTTATATCCATACACACCATCTTTTTGAGCTAGAACAAAACAACAGTCTTGACCAAATACATTTGATCTATTGACCATTGAACCCGAAAGCCCCACATTGAACTTACGAGGAAGAGCAGAAATCCATTCCCACTTATGTAAGAATTTTGATTGTAACTTTTTAAGCAGGTCATGAGAAGGAAGAATATTATCCATGCCTAATCCATCTAAAGGATCATTTAAAATATTACGAAAGTTATCCACGCCCGTTTGATAAGAGCTGATACCAACCGCGTCTAACTCTTTTAGAACATGAGGAATATCATTGATGTTCATGTAACGATATTCTAACTGCATACGCGTTGTTATATCTATATAGTCATTTCCATAATCACGAGCCATTCTACCAATCACTTCTGCTTGCTCAGCATTCAATTGTCCCCCAGGAATTCGTACACGGATCATAAACTGTTTTGGGGTAGCAGGACGATCAAAAATACCGAAACATTTTAAAAAATAGTTCTTGTCTTCTTCAGGGATGGAGTCATACCCATTTTTCGCATAATTTTCTAATTGAGTCCAAGCATCTTGCGGAGTTTTTAGTTCTTTCGTCGTTTCAATCTTATTCACTTTTGTATTTCTCAGCGCAAAGGCTTCTTCTAAATGTGCTATCACTAAAAACTCTCCTGATTTAATTGCTCAATAATAGCATTTATATATCATTACAAAATGTTTCAGTGATTAAAAAATATGCAAAAAAGAGAGTAATAAAGAGAAAGATGAACTATGGATGAGAAACTTAGGCTATTACTCTGTTTCGTCCTTCATGTTTTGATCTATACAGCTTTTGATCTGCAAGGGCTATCATCTCTTCAAAGGAGCTGCTGATATCACCATTAACTCCAACTGAGAGTGTCATTCTAAAACTAATATTATGAACGTGGATAACGGTATCTTCTACAATTTTACATACTTTTTTCATTACTTCCACAGCAGAAGTAACATCTGTATTTGTCAGTAGTACACAAAACTCTTCTCCACCATAACGCGTTAAGACATCCGAACTTCTAAAGGTTTTCAGAAAAATCCCACCCAAAGTCTTTAAGGCTGTATCCCCGGCCTCATGTCCATATCTATCATTTATTTTTTTAAAGTAATCAATATCTAACATTGCAACGACAAGTGAAAGTTGTTTTCTGCGTGCATTTTCATACAACTTCGTACCTGTTTCGTATAAAAATCTTCTATTATATAGTCCAGTTAAATAATCTTTGACCGCAGACTCTTCTGCTAGCCTAATATAATAAAGCATTTCCAAACTGGAGATGACACGTGAAAACATCTCTTCTTTTATAAAAGGCTTAGTGATAAAATCATTAGCGCCTTGCTTAATAAACTCAACACTCATCATAGGCTCTATCGATGCACTGATACCTATAATGGACAGCTCGTGCATACTGTATTTTTTTCTCACCTCTTGAATCAGCTCGATACCATCCATGTTTGGCATACTTTTATCAGTAATGATTAGCTTGATATCCTGATGCTCTTCTAGTACTTCTAAGGCCTTAATCCCATCATCAGCTTCATATATTTCTAGTGGTAATTTTTCTAAACTAAACTTTATCTGTAATCTAGAGGTCTGCGAATCATCAACAAGCAAGATTTTAGAACCTTCAAAACCATGGACAAACTGGATCAGACGCTTAGCATAATCAAACGAGCTGGCATTTTCTTTATTGACATAATCAAGAATATCTTTTTGCATCATTCTTTTACGAAGATCACCATCTGTACTTTCCGTCATAGCGATAACAGGGATATGATGTTTTAAGACTAGATCAACACACTCACCATCTTTTGCATCAGGCAAAGCAGTATCCACTAAGGCTATAGCATATTCATTTGACTCATTTAAAAGTTTTGTAGCTTCTACTAGATTAATAGCCGTATCTAGTGGTAGGTTTAATTTGTGAGAGATCATATCTTTTAAAAAACGTACAATAGCAATATCATCATCGATAATCAATATTTTTTTCACAAACTACCTTTCTATAAATTATTCTTTTCAAATTATCATATCTAAATCTAAGGGCAATAAAACTTATATTGTCTCTTCGAGGAACTCCTTAATGAGCTTGTCTATGGATTAAGCTTGCTCGATTTATTGTTCCAATATTTTGACTAGTATTATCTTTTATAAAACAGTATAACAAAACTCTGCCTGTCTTTCTAAGCTTCGGTTCTTTCAATGTTTTTTGTATAAAACTCTTGTTCAATTTTTTGATGCTCTATTAGCCCCGTTATCTCTTTTTCACTCAGCCTTAATCCATCAGGAACCTTTGCAGAATGTAACTGGATAGCAGTTTGCTTATAGTTTGGCTCGCCAGATTTTGGACAAAAACTTGAAGATGTCAAGGTGTTTATAAGTTGCTCATTAAAATGAAAAGGTACAAAAACATTCCCGATAGCCACTGTTTGGGTTACCCGTACCATCACATCTTCGATACGTCCTCTAAGTGATGAAAGTGCTACTCTTTCACCGCTTTTTACTTCTAGGCGAGCAGCATCTGCCGGATTAATATCTACCCATGCTTCGGGAGCAAGGTCATTAAGTATATCAATACTCTTTGTTTTAGTGCGTGTATGCCACTGCTCGACTGTACGACCGGTGTTCAAGATAACAGGAAAGTCTGCATTTAACGGTTCTTGTAGAGGTATCCACTCCAGAGGAAGTAAGTTTGCCTTAGCATTCTTGGTTCTGTAGGCTATATCATCTGTATACAGCCTAGCACTTCCATCGGGAAAGGTCTCATTACACGGCCATTGCACACCGCCTTTTTCTTCAAGCATCTTATAGGTGATACCCGAGTAATCACACAACTGCCCCTTAGATACCTTTTTCCATTCGTTAAAGGCATCTTCTGGTTTACTCCAATTTGTAAACAGACTTTCTTTAACGTTTTGGAAGTATCCGGAGAACTCCAAAACAATATCAAAATCACTTTTTGCATTTCCTACTGGTTCAACTGCCTTATTTGCCCTGTTACATCGGCGTTCAGAATTCGTATACACGCCCTCTTTTTCTCCCCATGTACCTGCGGCAAACACCACATCAGCGATCTCTGCTGTATCAGAATAAAAGGCATCTTGAACAACAAGAAGGTCTAACTTATCTAGAGCGGAGCGTAACTTTTTCTGATTTACAAAACTCACAAGCGGATTAGTCGCCACAATCCATAGTGCCTTTATTTCACCCCTATCAATTGCATCAATAATCTCTGCATACTTATACCCACGTTCTCTTGGAATAATGTCTGTAGGAATATTAACAATGTCTGCATATTCTTTCGCAGCTTTTTCATCTCCAAAGTTTCTGTATCCAGGCAATGAAGAGGTAAACCCCGTTTCGCGTGTTCCCATTGCATTACATTGACCCGTAATAGAAAAAGGCGCTGCTCCGGGACGCCCAATTTGACCTGTTATAAGATGAAGATTATTAATCGCTGAAACAGTATCTGTTCCCATATAGGACTGATTAACACCCATAGTCCATGCTGTTAGCGCAGCGTTTGCACCTGCAATAGAACGTGCTATCTCATACAGATCTTTGACCTCAACACCCGTGATATGGGAGACCTCTTGTGGTGGATAGTCTTGAAGATGCTTTTTTAGTTCACCAAAGCCATTACAATGAGAAGCTATATAGTCTGCGTTTTCCCATCCCTGTTCTAAGATGATATAACACAGTCCATTAATAAGAGCAAGGTCGGTACGTGCTTTAAGAGGGACAAACATATCTGCCATCTGCGCTGTTTTTGAATAGCGTGGGTCTATTACTATGATCTTTGGCTTTTTCTTATTCTTAGCTAGGTGAAGCTTTAATATAGGATGATTATCTGAGATATTTGCGCCAATAAGTGTAATCACATCCGCTTCTTCAAAATCCTCATAACATCCCACTGGACCATCTGAGCCTAAAGACTGCTTATACCCCATAACGGCAGAGGCCATACATAGGGTTGTATTTCCATCATAATTATTCGTGCCAAGACCGAGTTGAACAAACTTTCCAAGGGTATAGAATTCTTCGGTTAACAACTGTCCTGATGAAATAACACCAATTGCCTTTGGACCATGTTCACGTGTAATACGTTTAAACTCATCTGATACTTTTCGATAGGATTCATCCCAAGTAACCGCTTCATGTTTGCCCTCTTTTTTTATCAAAGGTGTTAGAACTCGATTATCAGCATTGATCATCTGATGCTCACTCAGTCCCTTAGGACAAAGCGTTCCGATATTTACATCATGCTTTGGATTTCCCTTAGTATAAACAGCCTTTCCATCTTTTACACCAATATACAGACCACATCCAACACCACAATAACCACAGGTTGAAAGCACCCATTTATCTGGTTTTTTTTCATCTGCTATACGTCCAAAGACAGGATCATCTGAAAGTCTGTATTTATCTTCTTTGATATCAACACCAAGAAAGTCTTTAATTTTTTGTATCATCTATTACACCTTTTATCTGTCTCTTTATTTACTAAAGAAACTGCAGAGAAATATTTCATATTTATCTTTGTTTTCCGACAAAAAATCCACCTGCCATGTTCAGAGGGACTACTGTCGCATAAAATAAAAATCTATCCACAAACTCACTAACACTCATTAATATCAGTGCTGCACCTAAAATATAAGGCGCAGCGGCACTCGCAATAGTCAGTGTAAGAAGTAGAGGTAAAAGTATCGCACCCACAATAAAACTTCCCAAACGAAGGTTCACATGCGTAGAGAAGAACTCTGCATAAACTCGTTTTGTTTTACCTAGCTCAGCTTCATACTCTCCCTTAGCATCTAAACTGCGTTTATCCTCATACGAAAAGAAGCCATGTGCTAAGGCAAACAGAAGCGCTAAACTTACTAATGGGCTTGCGCTCTCAACTGCCCCTTGAAGAAGTAATACAAGGGCCACTAAAAAAAGACCGATATACGAAACGCCAAAGAATTTAAACAAGGTAGTTTTACGGTTCCATGAAGGACGCGCTACTATCTGATAGATCATGCCTTGTGCATATATTCCATACACACCAATACCTAGGGTAAGTGCTTCAAAAAAGACTCTAAAATACGCTGCTATCTCTAAATAATAAAAAGCTACATTCACTGACATCAAACCGGTAAACAGACCAAGAGCTAGAGCTTCTCGACTTAACCATGAGGTCTTAATGTTTTTCATTGCACTCATTGCCTTAAGTGGTCTACACAAATGCAAGGCGGACAGAGGGAGTCCCAGTGCCGCTGGAAGCATTACGATAAAGGCCGTTATCCAATTTGGAGAACTCTTTCCACTGATACTGAGCAAATCACCTAAAAACAGTGCAAAAAAAGCACCTAAAGAGATCTGGGTCAACACTGTCATAAAGACAAGGGGCATCTCTGAATGCGAAGGTTTTAAGTGATGCTCATCTGCAGCTATCATCTCAGGTAAATTATCAGGAAGGGTATAACGTGTTGTAGCATTCGTTACACGGGCATCACAAGATTAGGCATATTACCTGACTCGTCTATCTCTTTGTCTAACCACTCTTTGGGCTTAAACACTTCTATCTCGATAGCACCTGATGGACAGGCCTGAACACAAGCAGGTGACTGTCCAATATCTAGACGTTCATGACACATATGACATTTTGTTACGATATGGCGTTCTTCATGAAAGGTAGGAACACCATAAGGACAGTTCCATGTGCAGTACTGACATCCTATGCACGATGGGTCATCATGAATGACAATACCCGTCTCTTCGATCTTGATATAAGAGTTTGTAGGACACCCAATAAGACAAGCAGGATCAATACAGTGATTACAGCTCATAGAGTTAAACAGTGTAGACACTTCAGGGAAGATTCCTCCTTCACTCTCGCCTACACGTCTCCATTTAACATCTGCTGGATTATTGTTTTGTTCATTACACGCCACTTCACAACATCGACACCCTACACAGGCTGTTGCATCAAAATGGAATCTATAGTTTTCATCTTCTTGCAATTCCGGAAGGTCAATGCTATAACTCCCACATTGCATTCCTGTATCGGCCTTATAATCTATAAATTGCTCTAAGGGGGTCGCCATACTCATTTTCTTCCTTATATGCGCTTTCAATATGACGAAATTCTATCTTAATGAACTCTACACAAACGGGTTATAGTGATTATTTTTTAATCATTATTTTGACATTTTATGCACATTGTTGACTTATACTTTCGCCAATACAATGTGAGGAGAACACAATGGCAGGATTTAAAGCATTAAAAGGTGAAGGACACTGGCCAACGCTGCTAGCGGCTTTTTTATATTTTGATTTTAGTTTTATGGTGTGGACGATGTTAGGGCCACTCTCAACAGAGATTTCTGAGTCTTTAGCAGCTACTGGTTTTATGATGAGCGCAAGTGAGAAGGCCACACTTCTTTCACTTCCTATTCTTTCGGGAGCACTTTTACGTATCCT